>JACPGG010000026.1 GCA_016182545.1 Ignavibacteriales bacterium | reverse complement strand
TTCTCGACCCAAAAAATAAATGGATCGACTCAACCGATTGTTACCAGATTCATATGGACGGCAATGGTGCGTTTGTGCATTTCTTGCTGGATGCGTATGAGATAGCGCCGAACGAATTATCGGAAGTTCCACGAAAAATTGAAATGATGCTCGAACATGTCTGGACGAACAATCACGGACGTGCAACGGTGATATTGCACCGCGAGTATGATCACGCAATACGGAACGGATGGAATCCGCACGGCGGCGAAGATGGGTATGGTGTTGATGAAGTGGGGACTGTTCACGCACAGTCGCAGGCGCTCAGGGCGTTCGGCGTGTTTGCGTATTTCAACAAAATAAAAGGTGGAGCCCACCTCTAAGGTGGACTCCACCTTTATCTCACCAACCGAAGATTGATGACTCAATTATTTTTGAAGGATCATCTTCTTCACAATTGAATTTCCACCCGCAGTCAACCGATAAAAATAAATACCACTCGGCAGCGACAACGAATTAAACGATACCGAATACTCCCCTGCTTCTATCACTTTATCAACCAACGTTGCTGTTTCTCTTCCAAGTACATCGTACACTTTGAGTATGACCTGACTGACTTCTGATCTCTGACCTTTGACCTCAGGAATCTGAAATCTGATTTCTGTCGTCGGGTTAAACGGATTGGGAAAGTTCTGATGAAGAATGAATGATGCCGGGGCAATCGCTACTGATACCGCTCCCGTTGTTCCGGACGCTTGAAATGAAACAGTCGTGTCGTTCATTAGAACATTGTTGATGCTTTTCAGATTTTTTACCTGGAGAGAATATGTTGTCCCCGGCGTTAACGATGATGTAGTCAGCAGGACTTTTGAAACGTCGTTATCAACTCCCCACTGCACACCGGCAGGATTACCAATTGATTTATCAATGATGAAATTTTCTACCGTTACCGCTGCTGTAGAATCGAGGTAACGCGAGAAATCAATATAGATTGTCGTTGTCGTCATTCCTACGATAGAAACGATTTTGGGTCCGGCGGATGTGCTCCATATTTCTGCTGCGAACTCGGGATGGTCGACGAACGGATTTCTGTTTTTTTGTATTCCGTAGATCGCTTCATTGCGGTTGATCTCTTTTTGACTGACTGTGTCTTTTTCGTGCCATGAGAATAGTAGCGACGCATACCACGCAAGCAGTTCGGATTTGTTCGTTCCCGCACTCGTTGACCACGATGCATCCTCTGTGTAGTATCGTACGGACATATAGAATGCTGATCGTGCGAGATCTCCTTTGTACGCATCGATCGGTTCAAAGACAGTCCCCGTATAACCGGGCGATGTATTCGGTCCAAGTTTTGATCCATTCAACGATGTCCATGTCGGCGCATTCACTTTGCCGAACGGATAATTGCTTCGCCGGTTGTTCACATATCCGTCAGTCGGATACAAATGGAATAGATCGGAATAGGGCGGAGAAACATCGTTGAACCAACTTGAAGGCCATGAGTGTTCCCTGTTATAACAATCTGCCTCGCCGTTGTAATTGCCGCATTGGTTCGAGACGAATGTAAATTCGTATGGCGGAGTTCCGCCGGGAATATCGGAATAGATGTCCCACACTTTCCCGTTCGGTTTTTTATCCGTTGTCTGAAAATGGGTCCACAAGGAACTGTAACTGACAACTGTATGGTTCTTCACAATCGTGTGCAACGCCGCTCGCAGTGCCGTGCCGGAGAGTTTGTATGCGGACTCATAGTAGTCTGATGGTGATGTTGGCAATCCGGTACCGGTTTGTGCAAAAAATTGTACAAAGAGACCGGAAGTCAAGATCATGCAGGAAATCAATCTCCTCATTGCGTCGGCTCTCCGTTTGGTTGATTTGCAATTTCAATGGTCATCGTCGTCAACGCACTTTCATTCCCCGTACGATCGACCGCAGAGACTGCAACGGCATTCAGTGTCTCGGTCGTCTCTGTAACATTCACTTCCCCATTCCGGCTTCTTGATTCCCTCCGTACGATACGAGACACGGGAATAATAAATGACGTATCACTTTTACTCCGTATTGAATAATCCCATGTCTCGTTATATCTGTAATAGACAACTGATCGAAACACATCGGCGGCATTCGGATGCGACCACGAGATGGAGACGGTATCGTTCGTTGTGGATTGAACCATGACCGGAGTGGACGGCGCTTCATTATCAAGCCACGGCGACGAAGGAACGATCGCCTGTTTCTGATACGGACCGTTTCTCAACACGCCGTTCAGCAGACTGCTGTCACGCTGGAATGCCTTCATGCTGAAGTGTACATGCCCCGGACCATCGGGGACGAATCCCCGCGCGATCATGATCTGGTTGAAGATCTCATCGGCTGCTCTCTCATCACGCGAGCGGCTGATGATCATCCCGGGCCAGAGATTTCGCTGCATCGTATTTTCTTTTGCCCACCACCCGAGCAGCACGGGAAAACTTTGCGGTATCTGATTGACGGGCCACTAGAGTTGCGGCGTCCAATAATCGACCCACCCTTTGTTCAGCCACAGTTTTGCGTCGGCATAGAGTCTATTGTATTGATCGTACCCGGCGATTGACGGCGGGAATTTCGGGCGCCAGATACCGAAGGGACTCAATCCGAATTTCACATGCCTCTTCTCCGCTTTGATCCCTTTGTAAACCCGTTCGATGAATGTGTTCACGTGCGAACGACGCCAATCTTCGCGCGCTGTGGTGCTGTCCTTCTTTCTGAATTCTTCCCAGCTTTCATCATCGGGAAAACTCCCATCACCGTACGGGTAGAAGTAATCATCAAAATGGATCCCGTCTACATCGTACCGCTTCACTACATCCATCACCACGTTATAGGAAATATCCTGCACTTCTTTTTTGGAAGGATCGAGCCAGTACATTCCGTCGCTGATTTTCTTTGCGAGGTCGGGCCGTTTTTTGACAATGGAAGAATCGGTCGGTTCGTTGTTCCGTGAAAGATGCGCGCGGTACGGATTGAACCATGCATGCAATTCAATTCCCCGTTTGTGCGATTCGGCGATCCAAAATTCGAGAGGATCGTAATACGGTTCCGGCGCTTTCCCCTGCTCTCCCGTCAAATAGAACGACCACGGCTCCAACGAACTTGCATACATTGCATCGCAGTGCGGACGGACTTGAAAGACGACCGCGTTCAGATTCAATGCGACGACCGTATCGAGAATAGTTAACGCTTCGCGCTGCTGTTCTTCCGTCGTCAACCCCGGTTTGCTGGGCCAGTCGATATTGCCGACTGTTGCTACCCATACACCGCGAAATTCCCGTTCAGCGCGGGGCAATGTGTCGAGCGAAATTTTTTCGGTTATAACTTGTTTCGTTCCACCGCATCCAAAGAATCCGACAAGAAGAACGAATAAAACCAATGATTTTTTCATGAAAAATTAACCTTTATCTTTGTAAAAGTTTCATTACTTTCTTCAACAATTTACTCCATAGTTTATCCAATTCAAAACATATTGCGGGAGGAATTATGAGACTGCTTTCAATCGTTCTATTCATAATAATGGTAACAGGAACTATGCACGCACAAATGCCGCCCATAATAGACAGAGAACTCTTCTTTGGCGATCCGGAAATTTCCGGCGCACAAATATCGCCGGATGGAAAATGGATCTCGTTCGTGAAGCCGTTCAACGGCGTACGGAATATCTGGGTAAAGAAAACTGAAGAGTCGTTTGAAAATGCTAAACCTCTCACAAACGATACGAAGCGTCCCGTATCGAGTTATTTCTGGTCGCGAGGCGGAAAATATATATTGTTCACGCAGGACAAGGGAGGCGATGAAAACTTCCGCGTCTATGCGGTGAATCCTCTTGAATCCGGCGATCCCGTCCCTTCCGCGCGCGATCTGACTCCGGTGGAAAAGATCCGCGCATACATTTACGATGTACCGAAAAAGACCCCGAACGAGATCATCATCGGATTGAACGACCGCAAACCGGAACTGCATGACGTCTACAAAGTAAATCTGGAGACCGGAGAACGAACATTGATCCGGAAGAATGATGAGAATGTTGCCGGGTGGGATATCGATCCTGACGGAAACGTCCGTCTCGGCCTTCGCCAGACACCGGATGGCGGAACGGAACTTCTTCTTGTTGACGGTGATAATCTGAAACAGATTTATTCCACAACACCCGAAGAGAATTTCGGAACGCTCCGGTTCACTCCCGACGGAAAAAGTATCTACATTACCACAAATAAAGGGAACATCGACAAGCAACAATTTGAATTGCTTGACCTCTCCACATTCAAAACCAAAGTGATCGAAAAAGATCCGTTGAATGAGGTCGATTTCGGCGGACCGATCTTCTCGGACAAGACCGACAAACTGTTGGCGACAACATACTTCGGGGACAAGTTGCGGATCTATTTCAAGGATAAACAGTTCGAAAAAGATTACACGAGGATGCAAAAGGCAATGCCGAAGGGTGAAGTCTCCATCGCGAACATGACGGAAGATGAAACAGTGTGGATGGTCACGGTTTCGAGCGATGTCGATCCCGGTTCACGCTATTTGTACGATACCAAAACCGGAAAGGTAACGCTCGTTTACAAATCCCGCCCTAATTTGCCGAGCGAAAATCTTGCACCGATGAGACCTGTACGATACAAAGCACGGGATGGAATAACAATCCCGGCGTATCTGACCGTACCGAAAGGTGTCGTTGCAAAGAATCTGCCCGTCGTCATGTGGATCCACGGCGGACCGTGGGGACGCGACGTGTGGGGATACAATCCGTACGCACAATTCCTTGCGAACCGCGGCTATGCTGTGCTGCAGCCGAACTTCCGCGCATCGGTCGGATACGGAAAGAAATTCTTGAACGCCGGCAACAAAGAATGGGGGACCGGAGCGATGCAGCACGATATCACCGATGGCGTGAATTATCTGATCAAAGAAGAAATCGCTGACCCGAAGAAGATCGGGATCGGCGGCGGCTCGTACGGCGGGTACGCAACACTTGCCGGACTTGCATTCACTCCGGATGTTTATGCCGCCGGTTTCAGCATCGTCGGACCGTCAAACATCATCACGCTGCTTAATTCGATTCCTCCGTACTGGGCGCCGATGAAGAAGATGTTCGCCGTTCGTGTCGGCGATATGGATAAACCGGAAGAGAAGAAAATGCTGGAAGAGCAGTCGCCGCTGAATTCCGCAAAGAATATCAAAGCGCCGCTGTATGTAGTGCAGGGTGCAAACGATCCGCGTGTGAAGAAAGCGGAATCCGATCAGATCGTCGTTGCAACGCGCGATCTCGGCAGGAAGGTTGAATACATGGTCGCGCCTGATGAAGGGCACGGATTTGCCGGACGCGAAAATCGATTGGCGATGATCGTTGCAATGGAACGTTTCTTTGCGAAACATCTCGGCGGACGTGTACAGGAAGATGTTCCGCCGGAGATTCAGAAAAAATTGGATGATATCACCGTCGATATTTCCACGGTGAAGATGCCGGAGAAATCTGCACCGGTTGCAATGCCGACGACTGCGCTTATGTTCAATCCCGCATTGATCAAAGAGGGAAAAACAGAATACGATATGAAGATGAACATGCGGGGTCAGCAAATGGCAATGACATTCTCCCGCACGATCATGAAAGCAAAACTGGGGGAGAAAGATGTCGTGCGCATCGTTGAATCGACCAGCGGCGCGATGGGAAGCGGCGTTGATACGGTTGACTATGATGCTACAACATTACTGCCGCTGCGGCAGCAAGTGCAGCAAGGACCGGCAAGCATTTCATTCACATTTACGGACAAATCTGTGACCGGCACGATGATGGCGGGAGGACAAACGATGCCGATCAATGCAACATTGGATGGACCGACGATGCCGAGTTCGAATTCATCCGGTGCTGTACTCGCGACGCTTCCTTTTGCCGAAGGATATCAAACCACATACAGCACGTTCGATATCATGTCCGCTTCGACAAAAAAAGTAGGACTGAAAGTGCTGGGAAAAGAGAAAGTAACAATCGCCAAAGGAACGTTCGATGCATTCAAGATCGAAATTACACACCTGGAAGAAGGCGGAATAAAATCTCTCTATTGGGTGAATGCAGGAGACCGCACGATGTTGAAGAGCGATGCAACGATGCCCGCCGCGATGGGGGGCGGAACAATGTCGAGTGAGTTGAAATAGTTTTCCAAGGTGCGACTCACTTTAAAAGTGAGTCGCACCTTTGTCTATAAAATGAAAAAGGGCGTTCAATGAACGCCCTTTTTCATTCTCCTCATGCTCTTCTTAACCTTTCTTAAACTCCGCAACAAGATTCTGCAGCACATTCTTCGCATCGCCAAAGAGCATGCGTGTATTCTCTTTATAGAAGAGAGGATTTTCGATTCCGGCAAACCCGGTCGCCATGGACCGTTTCATCACGATCACCGTTTTCGATTTGTCGACGTTGATGATCGGCATGCCGTAGATCGGGCTCCCTTTCTCGTCGCGCGCTGCGGGGTTCACCACATCGTTTGCACCGATCACAACGCACACGTCGACAGATTCGATCGTCGGATTCACTTCGTCCATTTCTTTGAGCAGGTCATACGATACGTTCGCTTCAGCAAGCAGCACGTTCATATGTCCCGGCATCCGTCCCGCAACGGGATGGATCCCGAATGAGACCTCCGTGCCGTTCTTGTGCAGCATATCGGCAAGCTCACGGCAAACATGTTGTGCTTGCGCAACCGCAAGTCCGTACCCGGGAACGAACAGAACCGAACCGGCTGATTCAAGAATGTAGTACGCATCCTCAACAGAGACCGATTTCACTTCACCTTTTGTACCTGATGAACTCGATGCCACTACCGATCCGAATCCGCTGAACAACACATTCGCAAGCGAACGGTTCATCGCTTTGCACATGATGTTCGTGAGAATAATACCGCTCGCACCGACGAGAGAGCCGGTCACGATCAACACGTTATTCTGAATGACAAATCCCGCGAGACATCCCGCGATACCGGAATAACTGTTCAACAGCGAGATCACCACCGGCATATCGGCGCCGCCGATCGGGATGACCGATGTAACGCCGAGGATCAGTCCGACAGCCATCAAGGCGATGAAGATCGGATAGTTCTCAGCCGGGTTCATGGAGAAGATGACGCCGCCGACAAGAACCGCAAGCAGCACTGCGGCGTTGACGAACTGCTGTCCTGTGAATAGGATCGGCTTGCCTGTCATGACCTCTTTCAATTTTGCCCATGCAATCACGCTGCCGGAAAATGTAAGTCCCCCCACGACAACAGTGAGGAAAGTCGTCACAGCCGTGTAAAGTTCGATCGTGTGCGGGATATCGGGATTCAACACGTTCTCGTACTGCCGGTGAAATTCCGCCCAACCGACGAGCAGGCTCGCAAGTCCGCCAAAGCCGTTGAGCAGCGCCACCATTTGCGGCATTTCCGTCATTTGTACGATACGGGCAAGTATTATTCCAATCGCGCCGCCGATGATCATACCAACGACGATATATTCGGGGCTCATGATCTCAAAATGGATCAGCGTACCGACGATTGCGAGGAGCATACCGACAGAGGAGAGAAGGTTTCCTTTTCGCGCGGTGGCGGGTTTGCCTAAACGTTTCAATCCGATAACAAACAGGATTGCGGCAACGATGTAGAGAGATTCTGCAACAAAATTCATTGTGGTTTCTCCTCGTGCTTCTTGAACATTGCAAGCATCCTGTTCGTCACAAGATATCCGCCAACGACATTGATCATTGCGAATGCGACGGCTGCAGTGCCAAGCAGAGTGCTGAGCATGTTGTGCCCTTCACCCGACGCAACCAATGCGCCGACCACGGTGATCCCCGAGATTGCATTCGATCCGGACATCAACGGCGTGTGAAGGATCGACGGTACCTTGGAGATCAGTTCCACTCCAAGAAAGATCGCCAGCACAAAGATCATCAGCAGCATGGCTAAAAGTTCCAGTGTCATTTCTTTTCTCCCTTCTTCGGTGCAAATGACGGATGAACGATCACGCCGCCATGCGTGATCAGGCATCCTTTAATGATTTCATCATCAGGTTTCAGTTCAAAAGTTTTCTTTTCTTTGTTCCAGAATTCGTCGAGCAGATTGTAGAGATTGTTGGAATACATCAAACTTGCGTTCAGCGCAACTTTCGCCGGCATGTTCGCCAGTCCGATAATCTTCACTCCTTTTTTGTCGACGATCTTCCCGTAGACCGCTCCTTCGACATTGCCGCCGGTTTCGATCGCGAGGTCAACGACAACGCTCCCCGGTTTCATCGCATCGATCATTTCTTTTGTCACAATGATCGGCGCTTTACGTCCGAACACCTGCGCGGTCGTGATGACGACATCCGCCTGGGCGCAATACTGTTTCATCACGTCGCGTTGTTTCTTCAGTTGCTCTTCGGTCAATGCTTTCGCATATCCTTGCGCGGTCTGACCAGTTTCGCCGAGATCGACCTCGACAAACTTTGCGCCGAGCGAAAGAACATCGTTCTTTGCGACGGGACGCGTGTCAAAGGCATCCACTTTTGCACCGAGGCGTTTCGCCGTTGCGATTGCTTGCAATCCTGCAACGCCGGCACCGATGATGAATACTTTCGACGGCTGGATCGTACCTGCCGGCGTCATCATCATCGGAAAAATTTTTTGAAGATTCTCCGCTGCAACGATCACCGCCGCGTATCCGGCAAGACTCGCCTGCGAACTGAGCGCATCCAATTTTTGCGCGCGCGTCGAGCGGGGTATCATCTCCATTGAAATGGCAGAGACATGCTGTTTTGCGAACGCTGTCAGCAGTTTCGGTTCATTGAACGGATCGAGGTAACTGATATGGATGCTTCCTTTCTTCGAAGAAGCAACTTCCTTTACATCGGGTTTGCGTAAACGCAGCACGATATCGCCGGTCGACAGGACCTTCTTTCTCTTTTTCTCAATCGTTGCCCCGGCCTTTTTGTACTCAGCATCAGTGATACCGACGGTGGCACCGAGGCCTGCTTCTATCGTAATCTTTGCCCCCTTCTTCACCAGTTTTTCAACATTCATGGGAAGCATCGGTACGCGAAGTTCGATCTTCGAATTTTCTTTTGGTATTGTTATATGCATTGATCTTCTTTCTGTTCGTTAAATTGTCCGTCAATATACTTATCCTTTGCAATGCGAACAAGGGCAAGAACCTTTGTTTCGTCTACAATACAGAAAGTACATCCAAAAACCGATATTTTTGTCTTATAGATTGTTTTTGACTGAAACGCGCCATGGTTGTGTTGCACTGCTTCTTACTTACCCCATATAGCAGCTCCTTGTAAACAATACAGATATCTTACCAAGATAATTATATTGATTCAATATGGGTTCGGAAGCGATTGACAATCGGATTTCGAAAAAGTTTCATACTCTATCATGACTGACTGACGAGGAATAACAACAGCTGCAAGATTACTAAACGGTTTGATATATCCCGAAATATAAAAGATCTCCTTCGCGAACTTCCTCGGATTCCAAAAAATGTTGGCAAACCTTTTCCCGCGTTTTACAGAAACAATTTTGTAACAGGCAGGATCAACATGCAATTCAAATAGGGAGTCGATGCGCAGGCTGTCATTCGTATCATATCTCCAGCGAAACCTGAATGACATTTCATCGCTTGGATCCATTGTAAGAATATTATTTGCGCCGTCGTATTTATATCGTCTGTTCTCAGTTAACGTGGATTTGTCAAATGGTATTGTTTTTTTGTATAACGGATTCCTTGCCCACGTGATCTCAATCAATCCTTTGAAATCACCAAATCCATTGAGAGTTTCATCGTAGGTATTCCGCACCAGAATGGTAAACGTTTCTTCCGGAGAAACCAAATATCCCTTGTAGTCAAATGTAGAGGTAGTTTCCATTGCAAACGATCCAAACAAAATATCTGTGGGATTATTTTCCGGGGGGAGATGTTCGTTGCACGTACTGAACAAGAACACGCTTAGAGCGGAAAGAACGTTCCGTATGATTACTTTTGTAATCCCATTGGTCATTGTTTGTTGAAATTGATATTTTAGGGCAAACGGCATTCTTAATGTAAAACGTATCGTATGTTCAGTTCCTAGAACCGGGAAGGGACCGACAGTCACTTTTATTAAACGTTGAATATTCTATGATCACTTTTTGACGCGGGATCTGAACAGCAGCTAAATCCAAAAACGGTTTGAGATATCCGGATACAAAAAACTCTTCACGCCAATATTTTCTCGGATTCCAGTACCGAACTGCTCTTACCTTTCCTCGGCGTAAGTATACCAGTTTAAAACAATCATAATCGGTACGTAACGGAAATAGCGAGTCCGGTTTAATGTTATCATCGGAGTGCAGATTCCATTTTGTAAAAAACACAAGCTCGTGTCCGGGATCGAGCGTGAGTGTATTTGTCACAGGATCGAATTTATACCTTCTGTTCTCAACCAAAGAAGTTTTGTCAAACTTTAATGTTTTCCTGATTTTAGGATTTTGTACGGACTCAAGTTCGAGCATACCGTTAAACGCACCCACACCGTCGAATGTCTCGTCGTAGGTATTTATTGTATGAAGATAAACTGTATATTCAGGATTGACAATGATACTCGAAAACGCCGGTGCTGTAGTATCGTACGCGGAAGTGTTCACAAATTCTACAAAACCGTTAAGCGGTGATTTTGGATCATTGCGGGAGGGGAGGTTTTCATTACATGAGGCTGCAAGCAATACTACTATAAAACCAGTGATCAAAATATGTACAGAGTTAGTATGCATATGTAACTCTGCATAAATTAAAATTCATATGTTAACCCAACCCGCGTTCTCCTTAGTTCGTAAAATGCCGTGGGATCCTCCAATTCACCTCCTATTTTCCCGTTTGAATCGTACCATTTCACATTCTTCACATTGAAGACATTGCGGCTATCCAGATAGACAGACAACCGCGAGGGCGTCAGCACATCAAGTTCGAATGTCTTGGAAATTTTAAGATTTGTGAATAATGTCGATTTCATACGAACGTTGTTGGGAATGAACTCCCGCTGCGGATCGGATGGAGTAAATCCATCCCGTGTCGGGAAAAATGTATACGGACGCGGCGAATTGATAATAGCAATGATATTCGATTCGATCCCCCACCATAGTTTCGCGCTCGCGTCAATTTTTATCGTATGTCGCTGGTCCCAGCTGAGCGGGTGTTCAACAGGGGCTACTGCAAAACCCCACTGAGCATAATTGATCGATTGATCGGCTGTTTCACTCATCCCCTCAGCAATCATAAACGTATATGAGACACTGCTTGAAAAATTATCATCGCGATCGCGGGTGAAGATAATTTCCACCCCCTGTGCGTTCGCTTCGGCATTATTGACATACGAAGCAAACCCATAGTCTCCGGCAAACTTGCTGTCAAAAGGGACAAGCGTTTTCGAATCGACCTGATTCGTTGTCAATTTTTTGAAATAAGTTACCGAAAGGATATACGAATTCTTGAGCAGCTGCTTGAAGCCAATCTCCCATGCGTTGGTGCGTTCGGGCTGAAGATCCGGATTGCCGCTGAGAACGTTTTTCGACAAGCCTCTCAACTGCACCGGGTTGATGCCTGAGTACAGATAATCGAACAACGGCATCTGAAAAAATTGCCCGAAGTTCATAAAGAAAATGCTGGAAGGTCCTGTGGGAACTGAAAATGCTATCCGTAAACTCCACTGTTGCTTCAAACTGGAGGGTGCACTCCCTTTGATAACCTGTGTGAACTCATTTGGACGGGTCGGAATATATTCCACTATCGGGCGCTCTGCTTTCGGATTATGGAAGTCCCATCGTCCTCCCAAACTTAGTATGGCACCGTCACGTTGGAATTCAATTTTATCCTGTACAAAGAAGCTTCCCGATGATGGGCGATATAAATACTGGCTGCTGTAGTTCAGCAACGGCTGCGTCTCAATCGGTTTACCGAAGTACGTGAGTTGAGGCTCGTATTTTATCAGGTCGGAAAAAATATCATACTGGTTGAATTCACCGCCAATTTTCAGCGTATGTACCTTGTCCAATTGATAACTAACTAATCCCTTTACAGAATATACCTTTTGCTTTGAATCTGCCCACCAATTTCTTGACCCTTTAACAACATAACGAAGATAAATATCATATTGGTACGGATTAACGACAATATCATTTTTCGATTCCTCACCAATGTGATTATGGAGGTGTGAATAGCTTGCATTTATGTTACAGACGAAATTTTTCCACGGTGAATCAGTGTACACGAGTCCGATTCGAAAAGAATCTTTGGTGCGCAACGGCAGCCCGGAAAGATTATACCGCCAAGAGAACTCGTAATCGCGCCATCGAAGAAAGTTGTAGACAGCCTGTCCTGATAACCGCATGTTTGATTCGGATACGAGATCAAATTTTCCCATCCCCAAATATTCTTTGCTCACCGGCGACGGAAAGAAATTTCCCAAATCCTGCCACCATTGTGTATCGGAGAGACGGAGCGTATGCGCTGTGAAATAGTAGAGTTGATCGGTGAACACCGGTCCACGGGCAAAACCTTCAATCTCGGTTCTCTTATCAGTCTGTTTATTCCAATTGCCGGCAAACCAATTGTCTTTCTCAAATCTTAGTCCTGTTTTATGCTCATTGTCACCTGATTTTGTTACGACATTGACGACACCAGAGAGCGCATTGCCATATTCAACATCGAATCCTCCGGTAAATATATTTATCTCAGAAATTGCGCTCTTCGGCAGGTCTGTGGATAATCCGCCTTTCATTAAATCTTGTACCGCCATCCCATCGATAAGAAATAAGACTTCGTGAGTCTTCCCCCCTCTGACATTCCCTTCCAACGTCACACCGGGCTGCAACGCCAGCACATCTTTAACTGAAGAAACGGGGAGTTGTTCAATTTTTGAGGATCCGATCGCATACGCTGTTGCTGGTATGTCTCGTTGTATAAATTGCTTATGAGCGATTATTTCTACAGCCTGAAGATCGATTGCAGCAGTTTCCAGTTGTATATCTATTCTTGTACGTCGGTCTGAAAATATTTCCACTTTTTTTACAATAACTTTACGGTATCCAAGTAGCGTGATCTCAATTTCATAAACGCCGGTTTGCACGCCGTACACCACGTAATATCCTTCCTGGTCGCTCACCGCGCCCACGCGGGTTCCAACAATTCGGACAATCCCACTGGGCAATCCGTCCCCTGTAGATGCATCTGTAATACGTCCCTCCAGTATCCCGACCGATGCAGAAGCAATATTCACATAAACAATAAAATAAAAAAAGATAAATCGGTTCATATCCAGATGACAACGAGAAGATTTTTTTGTTTTGCTTGCGTGGACAATGTAATATATTGCCGAAAGAGATACAATGATTGATGGGGTATCAACTTGTCGTTGTAACTCAATCCGATTTTTGGTACTTTAATCGGACAAAATGGACATGAATCGCAGGAACTTGCTTCTGACGACCCCTGTTCTTTCAGGTAGATTCCGGGGGCGCGGAAGCTCATCACAAAACTCGAATGCTTCCTTTCTTTTTAGCCGTCTCCATACAGGATCCTCGACACAAGGAATTCGAACAGCAGGCACTTCCTCATATGGACGTCCTCTATAACTACGCACTCAGGCTCACCGCAAACGCAGACGATGCGAGCGATCTTCTGCAAGAGACTTTCCTCAAAGCATATCGCTTCTGGGACAAGTTCGAACAAGGAACGAACTTGCGTGCATGGCTGTTTAGAATCATGAAAAACACATACATCAACCTGTACCGCAAAGAAGTGAAAGAGCCGGACAAAGTTGATTATGCAGAGATCGAAAGCTACTATAATAACATCCGTGATGAATCGACCGACGACAACGATCTTCAACAAAAGATCTTCGGTCAGCTGTTGGACGACGACGTATCGAAGGCGCTTGAAGCACTGCCGGAAGAATTCCGGACGGTCGTGATCCTGTGTGACATTGAAGGATTGGCTTACGAGGAGATAGCGGAGTTTCTTCAAATACCTGTGGGGACTGTACGCTCCAGACTGCACCGCGGAAGAAAACTACTCTACACACGCTTGTACGATTACGCTAAAGAACGCGGCTTTATTCGAAAGGATGCCGAACAATAACAATTGATACCAAAGGTGTACTGTGAATTGCAAAGAATTTCAAGAGTGTGCGTGCGAGATCGTCGATAAACGATTGAGCGACGAACGCACACAAGAATTACTCCGCCATGCGAACGTCTGTCCGCATTGCCGGTACGAACTGCAGGCATTGCAGACCGTAAAAACAGTCTTGCATGAAAAGGTCCATCGCAAAAGCGTTCCGGCGGAACTCTACTATACGATCGTAAACCGCGCGATGAGCGAATCGGGCACATCCTGGTTCCAGAAATTATTCGGAATTAAACTCAATCCTGCCATTGCCGTTGTTGTACTTGCTGCCGTACTTGTCGGCGCATATTCTCTCCTCTTCCCTGTCGCTTCCATCGCCGATGAATCGAATATCATCAACCAGTCGCTGGAAAATTACCAGGCGGTGATCGGCGGTTCGATCAAGCCGCAGTTGGTAAGCAATCATGATGAAGTGCGTTCATTCCTCCAAAAGGAAGTGAACTTCTCCGTCAACGTGCCGAAGATGAAGAATTGCAAGTCGTGTGCAGGGGTACTTTCTATTTTCAAAGGGGTGAAACTAGCGCATGTTGTGTACGAAATGGAAGGAAATATCATCTACATCTATCAAGCAAATCTGGACGATGTGATGAAGGGAGACAAGATCGGACTGCCGGAAAATGTGAAAGTGGCGTTGGAAGACAACAAGTGGTACATCGAAGAGACGAATAACAAAACAGTAGTGCTCTGGCAATACAAAAACACGCTCTGCGCTGCTGTCAGCAAATTAAAGAAAGATCATCTGGTCGCATTATTAACGGAATAAGGGATTCGCACGCTTATGAAACAGTTCGCAGCATTTCTTTTCGCACTTACGCTTCTCGGATGTTCCCCTCACGACGATAAACAAAACACATCACAACAACAGGCTTCCTCTTCCAGTTCGAATTACAAAGAGAATGTTTCGATCGTTCAGTCCGTTGAGGCAAAAGACGGAATGGCGCCAAACTTTGTTTTTTATGACGAGACAGGGAAGCAGGTTTCGTTCGCCGAAGTTGCAAAGGGAAGACCTGTCCTCCTTAACTTCTGGGCAACCTGGTGCGGTCCGTGCATTAAGGAAATGCCCGACCTCGTAGCATTGAATGAAGAGTATAAAGCAAAAGGAGCGCTGGTGATCGGGATTTCTGTCGACAAGGATTCGGATGTGTTGACGCTCGTATCGGATTTTACGAAAGAGCAGAAGGTGAAGTATCCTATCGTCATCGATAACGGCGATCTGGAGACTGCCTTCGGCGGACTGCGCGGCATACCGACAACGTTCTATATCGACAAAAGCGGAAAGATCGCAAAGAAATTGATCGGCTTGCAGTCAAAAGAAAAATTTGCTTCAGAGTTTGACGCGCTATTATAACGTTTTAGATGACCGTCACCTTTAAGGTGACGGTCATCTTCAAAAAAAATATTCGAGTGCGATTCACTTCAAAGGTGAATCGCACTTTTTATTTTAAATTCCAACCAACAACCGATCCCCGAGTTTTTTGGGCAATCCGGCATTGAGTATCTTTTCACGTGCAGTTTTCGCATCGTATTCAAGCCGCACGTACTCAGGCGACCACGCGTCGGTATCGAACAGGACAAAACAGGCGCGCCAATTCCCGTCCCGCGGCTGCCCGACGCTCCCCACATTCACGATAAATTTTTTATCCCGCGTGACATGTGTGCTCGCCATATCCTCGCAAAAAACTACAGGACGATGCGTGTGCCCGACAACGCACAACGGAACTGAGAATGCCTTGTAACTGAAGAGCGTATTTTCCGGATAGATCAGGTACCGGAATTCCTGCGGCTCATCGGGCGAACTGTGGACGAACATGATCCCGTGCTCTTCCAGCGACAACGGGAGCGTCTTCAGGTACTGAATGCTCTCATGTGTCAGCACCGAGCGGGTCCAGACGATCCCCGCACGCGCCGCTTCGCTGAAATCGTCGATGTCGATCTCCTTGATCGCCGCTTTATCGTGGTTCCCCGCCACGCACGGAATGTTCCTCTCCCGCAGCAATTGAATGCACTCGTTCGGATTCGCTCCGTAACCCACCACATCGCCGAGGCAATAGACCTGTGTGATCTTTCGCCGTTCGATCTCGTGCAGCACGGCGGTCAGCGCTTCAAGATTAGAGTGAATATCGGAGATAATTGCTATGTTCATGGTGTACTCTCAATCAAATGTAACGATTTTTTGTTCTCTCCTCTATCAATAATTTTCGGTTAAGGGAATTTTTTTGTAGTTTGATTCCGGCAGCGGCATCGCAGCACACAATCGCTCGTTTATGCTGCCACTGAAACATGAATCGTGAAACCTGAAACAATCTACTCATGAAAAAGACATTATTCAGCAGACTCAAAAAAATAAAAATCCTCATTAGCGACGTGGACGGCGTGCTGACTGACGGGGGCGCGTATTACTCCGACGAAGGGATCGAACTGAAAAAATTCTCCATCCGCGACGGAATGGGGATTGTCCTGCTGCAAAAGGCGGGATATAAAGTCGCCATCGTCACTACTGAAAAAACAAAAATCGTCGAGCGCCGCGCGGAGCGAATCAAAGTGACCGATCTCTACCAAGGTGTCATCAATAAAGTGGAAGCGATCGAAGATTTACTGAAGAAATATTCACTCACGTGGGAGGAGGCAGCGTTCATCGGCGACGATATCAATGATGTTCCGGTGCTGAAGCGCGTCGGTTTTGCCGCTTGTCCTGCTGACGCCACCTTGCTGAATAAAAAGACAGCCCACTACATTACGAAAACAAAGGGTGGACGGGGCTGCGTACGTGAAGTGTGTGACTTGCTCCTGTCTCTTGAATGGCATGGTTCGTCCATCACTGAATTATGGTTGAGAAAATAAATTATCAAGATGAACAACAGTGCAAGATTACAAAATGAATTTTTTCAATCTTGTAATCGTATAATCTTGAAATCTTGAAATGAAACGAGTTCTTTTCATAACATACTTCTGGCCCCCTTCGGGCAAAGCGTCGCTTCACTGGCCCCTGTACATCATCAAGCATTTGTCGAAATCGGGATGGCAGCCGAGTGTGCTGACGGTGGATGAAGATTCGTTCTCACATAAAGATGAAAGTCTGCTCGCTGATGTACCGGCTGATCTTGAAGTGATAAAGACGGCAGCAAACGAGCCGTTCGATCTCTACAGGAAGTTCCTCGGCAAAAAATCGGATTCTCCTCTTATTGCATCTGAGACGATCTCGTTGTCAAACACCGGACTCCGCCACCGTCTGGCAATCTGGATACGGATGAATCTCTTCGTCCCCGATGCACGCGTGGGATGGTATTTCTCGGCGATGAACGGTGCACGCAGGTTGCTGTCGCAAAAAAAGTTCGACGCAATCGTTTCCATCGGTCCTCCCCACAGCTCTCATCTCATCGGAAAGAAATTGAGCCGGGAGTTCAACATTCCTCACACGCCTGTCCTGATCGATCCTTGGGTCGATATCATTTACTATAAAGAATTCAAACGGAGCGCACCGACTCTGTCGCTGGACAATTATTTTGAACGAACGACATTCGACAATGCGCAAAGCGTTGTGTTTGTCACGCAGAGTGCACGCGAAGAGTACATCAAAAAGTATCCGTGGATCGAAAAGAAATCGCATGTGTTGTACTGGGGCTATAACGAAGAGAATTTTGTGAATCTGCTGCACAAACCTCAAACCTCGAACCCCGAAACCATCCTCCACGCCGGCAATATTTTCGATTACCAAAACCCACCCGGCTTCTGGAAGAACATAAAGCAGGAAATTGATAAAGGACGAGCACTCCGGCTACGCTTCATCGGCACCGTCAGTCCTGAAATTAAAAATGCAATTGCATCTGCTGGATTAACGGAATACACTGAGTACAAAGGATTTCTGCCGTATGGCGAGGTTATTCGAGAGATGATCGATGCATCATATCTGTTAGTCTGTGCAACGGAGAAGCGGCATGTACCGGGGAAACTATTTGAATATTTGCGCACCGGAAACAGGATCATCGCATTCGGGGACGACAATAAAGAAGTGGGGGAAATTTTAGAAAAGGCAAATGCAGGAAAAATTTTCCCATATAAGTACGACCAATATGATATCCTCCGGCAAACAGATCCTTCTTTAATATTAATGCCATGTCATTGCGAGGCGTTTTTTTGCCGAAGCAATCTCCTCCTATTCTCTAAAAACGAGATCGCCACGTCGCCCCGATAAAAAACATCGGGACTCCTCGCGATGACAACATTAGAATCTATTCATCACATCAATCACCCGCTGCACATCACTTTCCGAATGACAAAATGAGATAGGGAGGCTCAATGTCGTCGAATGGATTTCCGATGAGATCGGAAAATCGTTCCCATCCAGCACCCCTTTCATCGCATTTTGTTTATGAGGCGGAACGGGATAATGAATTTCCGTTTTGATGTCGTTCTTCAGCAGGTATTCTTTCAACGCATCACGTTTGGGATGACGGACATTATAAATATGGAACACGTCATAAAAATCAGGATGGACCTCCGGCTTGATGAAATCGTTCTTCAGTCCGTTGTGATACAATGATGCCAGATTCCGTTTGTGATCGGTGATCTCTTTCAGGTGACGCAGTTTCACGGAGAGAAATCCTGCCTGCACTTCATCCAGACGTGAGTTGTATCCGACCACATCGTTGTAATATTTCTTCTCCGATCCATAATTGCGCAGCATTCTGATCTTCTTTGCAAATTCTTCATCATCGGTGTTGACCGCACCGCCGTCTCCAAGGCAGCCGAGATTCTTTGTCGGATAAAAACTGAATGCGCCGAAACCGAACGTGCCTGTCATTTTTCCTTTGTATGTTGCGCCGTGCGATTGGGCGCAATCTTCGATCAATGCAAGATTATATTTCTTTGCAATCGCCACGATCGGATCCATGTCGCACGATTTGCCGTACAAATGGACAACCATGATCGCTTTCGTCTTCGGCGTAATCGCTTCTTCAATTTTTTTCGGATCGATGTTGTACGTGCGGATATCTGGTTCGACGAGGATTGGCTTCAAATCGTTTTGAAGTATCGACAGAATCGTTGCGATGTATGTGTTCGACGGAACGATCACTTCGCTTCCCCGTTCGAACTGTAACGCCCGCAGGCAGAGAATAAGAGCATCAAGCCCGTTCGCTACGCCAACACAATATTTATTGGTGTTGAACCGGGCAAACTCTTCCTCGAAATTTTTCACCGCGTTTCCGAGGATGAACCAGCCGCTGTTCAGCGTTGCATCGAACGATTTTTTATATTCGTCGAAGAATTTCTCATTCGCTTTTTTCAGATTTTCGTAGTCGATCATCTGTACGGCTCGTAAATATAATCTTTGGGATCAAACAGTTCTGAGGCAAATACCAGGAAGACCGCATCCGGCGTAAAATGGTGCATCGTGTGCCAGTCACGTGGCTCAAGAATGAGGCATTTGCTCGGATGATCGAGCACGAAGTCCTGCTTCACTTTACCGTCGTCGTTAGAAACAATACAGCTGCCGTGCACGCAGATGCATGCCTGGTACGTGGTATGGTGCCGGTGACCGCCGCGGACCGAATCGTCGACGCCGTAGATGTAGAAAGTCCTCTTCACTGTGAACGGAATTTCTTTTTCGATCACGGTGAGGTTACCGCGCTTGTCGTGATGTGTTTTCAACTGAATAAGATGAGCCATTTACAGGAATTTTTTCAATGGATAAATATGATAGATACCGAACACTTTCCGATAAAGAAACAGGATCGGCGTTTTCCAGTTCACGGGCTTTTTCCCTGCGCCGTGTGAATCGAATGACGAATCGATCGTTTCGATCTCTTTTTTCGCTTTCTCCATTGCGATGAAATATGGAGAATAGATCGTCCGCATCATCGTGTCTGTCAAATTCCTTCTTCCCAGCTCCACTGTTCCATTATCAAAGTATCTGACATAATGATAATGGTAAAAAATTACCGGAAATTCTTTCCCTGATTTTTTCTCTTTCCCGGTCAATCTACCATTTTTTTCAAACACATCATACTGCTGCACATTCCACGCCGCCATCCCGCCCCCGAGGTGCTGCAGTTCGTGAACACCGTCGAATCGCGTCATCCAATCATCGAGATATTTCTGGTCGCCGAATTTGCCATCTTCGAATCGCGCGTAACACCACTCGATGCAGCGTGCACGCCACCACTGCAACACTTTCAATCCCCGTTCATCGTTCCTGAACGACACGAATTGCACACAGTACTTCCCCGTCTTTGCTTCTTTGTTGTACTGCGGTGAATAGCGGTGTTCTGTGATCATGACGGAAGAATCCTCCATCTCATCGAACAATGTCTTCGGAGAATCAAAGAACATCATATCTGCATCAAGATAAGTGCACATATCGACGTTGAATTTTTTAAGAACGTACAGAATTGTCGACGATGTGCAGGTCCAACAGTACTCCGCTCTGTTCCGTTTCGGTTTTACCCGCAACAGTTCCTCATCTTCAAATTCTTTCAGCGAAATGATCGTCGCATGTTTCAATCCGAGTCTATTCAGCGCCTTAAAGCTCTTCTCATCAAATGCAAATACATAGAGGTGGAAAGAATCACAGATCCGTTCGAGGGATCGGTACAATGTCAGTCCGCGAGAGAGGTAATTCGAATCGAAGAGAGTGCAGAAACTATACATTCTTTACCTTGCGGGCGAGGACGATATTATCGAGATAGAGATCGTCATTTGCAGGTAGTATCATCGCGAACAATGAAGCAATGATCGTTATGAGCGACATGATCGTCATAGTAACAAATTGACGGAGCAGTTTGTTATGGACAGTCTTTTTGTACAGGTAGCCGTTGATAAGTTGGGCGATGACCCGCATATCGTTGACACTTCTGAGATGGTGCTGAACCGTGAAGCCATGCTGCTCCAGAACATGCTTAATTCCGAAGGAAGAATAGCGGGCAAAATCGTACGGTTGTTCGTGCTCATCCCACACGAACGGAACGGTAAGAAGCAAAACACCATCCTTTTTGAGAACTCTGTTCACTTCATTCAGAAAATCGGACGGATTAAAAACGTGTTCAAACACTTGATTTGTTACGACAGAATCGAATTCTGCTTTTTTAAATGGAAATATGCCTCCGTCGTAGAAAACGTCCGCTTTTTTCCGTTCACGGTTCAGCGTTGTTTCGATCTCCAATCCGATGTATTCCGACGAACGGAAATATTTCTCGTACGGCTTTGTCCCGCAACCGACATCGAGGGTCTTCCCGGTGATATTCTTCCCTAATGACCGTATGGATTGAAGCAATCCTTTGCGTGCGATATAGAACGGATTGACAAATATTCCCAAGAAACTCGGCTCAAATTGTTCCTGCTCAAGTCGTTGTTTCAGCATCAATTATGTTTTCTCCAATAGAAAAACCGGGACCAGTTGAAAAAGATTTGGAAAATCTTGCAGCAAACGATCTTTTATCGGATTGCTCGACCGTTCCAACCGGCATTCGACGACACGGAAGCCGCCGATATCTTCCAGCAACTCATCGAAATCTTCAAACGACAATTGATGGATATGCCCCGTCGAGTACCATTTGTATTCGAATAGCATTCGCTTGGGCATTCGCCCGTTAAAAAATAAGTCGATACGGTTTCTCCAAAAAGCGAAATTGGGGAATGAGACGATCTGATATTGTGCCACGCGTTTCATTTCCCTCAAAAGCACCTCGGGATACATCACCATCTGGATCGTCACGTTGCACACCGCGTAATCGAATGCATTATCATTGAACGGCAGGTGTTCATCGATCGCACCAAACTGCACGTTCAATCCGCGTTCTTTACAAATGCGCACGCCGCTTTCGGAGATCTCGAGTCCGGTTTCGATTATCTGTTTCTCGTTTTTCAATCGGGCAAGCAACGCACCGTTGCCGCACCCAAGATCGATAACACTCGAGCCCTGCTTTACCATTTCAACGATGATCGGATATTCGTAGCGTTCGGAATCGGTATGGCCGGAGTAGTCGTACTTTCGGTTATCATTCGTCCGTGGATCGTCAAGATGTTGGGATGTGCTCATGCTGACAATACCGATCGCATTTTTTTCAGCGCGCGCCGCACCAACGAAGGACGCACCGACCGAAAGAATTCAACATATGCTTTACGCGCTTCCTGATGTTCAACGATTGAAATATCTGCAAGCACGATGGGAGTTTGTGCAACAGATGTCTGAAAATCGGTCAGGGATTTCGTATGCGTTCCCGAATCTCCTTCGCCGATATTATTGACCAGTGAACGACCCGGAAAAAGTGTCAATTTGTCCAACAGAAATGCGGAGGCATGCCACCGGACAGCCCACGAATCTACTTTGCCGCTTATCTGTTTGTTGAGCATTTTCATGTACCCGTACGTCCCGTCGAAATCGAAACTGTGTTGTAGATTTTTCTCTTCTAATTGACGAAGCAATTTCTTGCTGTCAGGCTCGAACAATTGCCAGCCTCGTTTCCATGTTGCCCATCCCCAGCAGTCCGTGCCGCGAAGAAAGAACGTCTCCGGAAGTGGACGCGGTGTCGGATACGAATAGCCGTGAATGCTGATCACTTTTTCTTCATGTTCATATTTGTCCAGCGCTTCATTCATATATTTCAAGAAATAGGGAGATGTAACGAGATCATCTTCCAGAACGATCACCTTGCCGAATTGATCGACGATTTGAGTAACGCCGTCAATTATGGAATTTGCGAGCCCGAAATTACGATCGCGTTCAATAATCTGAAGTGATTTAAAGCCCGAAATTGTGCGAACATACGAACGTACGTTTGCAACATCCTGAACATTTATATTTTTTGGGGGTCCGTCAGAAAAAATAAATACATCACTGTCAACAGCCTTCTCATTTTTCTGCAATGACTCAATAGTCATGCGTAAATGTGGCAATCGTTTGTACACAAATATACAAATGGGGGCGTTATGCTTCATAGGATTCTTTATAAATTGCAGACCGCCGAAGTTTCGCGAACAAATAATAGTGATGTCCCTTCATAAATTGATATATCTCCGAATTCTCTGGCTGTCCGAATTCAAAATGTGTATCCTCCACCACGATCAACGTGGGGCGATACTTTCTCCAATCATTTGACTTGAGAATATCAAGATCCATTCCCTCGGCATCAACTGTCATAAAGTCAATTGCGATATCTCGCGGAAGATACACGTGTAGCAGCTCAGCGAGAGGAATTACCGGAACAGAAACTGTACTGATAACCGGAAACCCCTCACGTTCCCGTTCGGTTCTTGTGAAATTGTCAAATGTATTCAAAGCAGGTTCATCGAAGCCATAAAAGTCCATATTAGACTTTAACGGTCCGATTCCAGATTGCAGATTAATATCTCTCGAACGAAACCTTCGAAACAAATTTATGCGACCGGGAGTGGGTTCAACATTTATTCCCGACCAACCCTTTTGATAGAAAATGTATGTGTTTGAGTACCGAAACGGATGGTGCGCTCCAATATCGACATAAAATCCCTTGGTGATATGCATCTCTTCAAATATATTGTACAACACTATGTCCTCACCATCTTGCGAAAATGAAGGTCGTCCTTTTTTAAGATTTAATATCACAGCAAGGAATTTTTCCGCAACGCTCATACTGACATCTGCTTTTTAAACGCTTGATACTCAGACAGTTGTGCTTCAATTAATTGTGCAAGCAAAAGTCCGCCTATTGAAATTGGAACAAATCTGTACCGAAACAGAGCGTGTCTCACATCTGTTTCCTGAAAAATAATATCCTGCGCAAAATTTCCCCACCGCTCCCCCGGCATGAGATCGATCGTAGTTCCGGCGTGTGCCGACGGCAACAGCATGTTCGATCCATGCACACCAATGATAACACTGCTCTGTGAGTACACTGAACACAAATGGCGCTCTGTCTGTGCAGAGAACACGGTTGTCCGTTGGTCATCTATCCAGTCGGGAAACACGGTAGCAATTCCTGCACCGGCAACAGTATACCGGATATCCGGGAATCTCTTCCGTAGTTTTTTGAAGAGCAAAACTATTTTTTTGTTCTGCAATTTCCGGAAGAGATGCATGGTCCCCGTTCTCTTTGCAGCCTCAATAAGGTACCGGTTACCGAACCAGGGGCGATCATCTCTCCAGATGAATGTGATGCGGGACGGAGAGATACCGGGTTCGTGTTGCTTTGTTCTCGTAAACAGAGAGATATTCTGAACCTGAGGGTGAGAATGAGCTTTACTCAAATATATCTGTGAAAATCTTTTGCACTCGTTTTCCATGGTCCGATGGAGTGCCGGAAAATAATTCCTCGCATTTGACAGCGGCAGTCTGACTGTCCACACTTCCGCAACACCGTCGGGAACCATCCATCGAAGAAAATCTTGTACGATGACCACAAGCCCGAGTGCAGCATCGCGGCGTAGATGACGTTCCGCATTCAAGAGTTTCAGAAGCGAATGTCCGTACAAATAATCGATCGTATTCAGTATGACTACTTTTTTTGTCCGGCGGAATATCTCCACGTTCATTTCAATCTCATCATGCTGCGGATGAGTGAGTGATTCCAGCAGCGGTTCACCAAACCATCGGCGCACACTCGGCGGACAGAACAATTCTCGTGTGTCAAGATTCACACCGTATTCATTGAGCGATCCATGCCCCGACGGAAGCGTTGCAATGATTCGTCGTTTTGTCGCACTGCACACCGTCTCTACGCAGGTGTGCATTCCCTGCCAGAGTATCTTTTTGGGAATCAATTTCCCTTCACCGTACGGTGAGCGACGTTCGAACTCTATCGCGGGATATATCTTTATCATCGAATATCCGGGAAATATTTCGGTGACAGCGCTACAAAATTCGCGTACTGGTAATTCTCCATTTTCAATTCATACGGACGACGTTCGATGTGATGTTTCATGATCTTAAAGATCCGGAATCCGGAGGATTGGAGCAATTGATAGATCTGTTTCAGCGTTGTACCGGAATCAAGGTTCGCCCCGCCATATTCGAACTGGATCGCTTTGATAAAGCCGGCATTCAGGTACGTTCCCAATCCACGGAACGCAGCAAGTTCGTGCCCTTCAATATCGATCTTCAAGAAATCGATCCGCTGCACATTATGGTCCGAAAGGTATGTGTCAAGGCGAACAAGTGCAATCGTCTCTTTTTTATTCATCGAAACGTTCATCGAAGACAGGTCGCGTTGATACAGCGAGGCGAATCCGCTCTTCTCGGCGTCATAGAAAATTTCGGAAGTGCTGTTCGCATCGGATACACCGACGTTGTTCAACGAGACGTGTTGATCGTGAGAAAATTTTTGTTGAAGAGTTGCAAAGCATGCTTGCGTCGGCTCAAACAGATGCAAGTGGTACTGCAATGCCTTTCGTTTGCACACATCAATGAGAACTTCCGAATACCCTCCGATATTCGCACCGATATCAAATAATACAACCTCAGCGTGAAGTGAACGGAAGTAATCGTACAAAAAATACTTTTCACCGTTGGTATGAAAGTCCGCATTATTGTTGTTTTCCAGACGATTGAAAAGGGTGAATAGTACGCTCCTCAGACGCTCACGTACCGCATTTGCTGTAGCGAGTTTCATAATACACTCATATCAATCGTGTGGAAAAGAAATCTTTACTCTTTTCGCCAGCTATGGTTTTCAATATTCTTTTAGGATGCATTTTATTTGCAATCTGCCATCCAACAGACGGGCGCCGGAGTACGTACGAGTTTGAGAACACCTTCTCCCAGAATTCCTGTTCGCTTTCGACGATTCTCAAAGGGATATCACCGGCAAATTCAAGACCAACGGCAACGGTTCCCGGGAAATACGCGTCAATGGAAAAGAGATCGCGTTTACGTAATGAAAGGGAATATTCGGTAAACTTTTTCATCATTGAAAGATTGGTTTTCTTTTTATCCAGACAAATAATTTCACCATCGACGATATCAAGTAAATTTAAATGAACTTCAAAATCATAGATATAATCGTACAGTGGCCTTGGAAATTCGATATAGGCTCTGTTCCCGACTCTTTTTATCTCCGAAACTAATTGGGGTAGATCTGAAATCGAAACATGTTCAAAAACATGAGAACAAATAATGTAGTCAAACGATCCGTCCTTAAATGGGAGTTTCCCTCTCTCAATTTTAAACAATGGTTTCCCTTTTGTATTGAGTTCTCCACCGCCAAATTGAGTGTGGTCTACCTGGCTGGACTCATCGAAAATATCTGCACAGCAATCGGAACGCCAATAAGGGTACGCCCCGGGTCCGATCTCAAGAACAAGATCGGAAGATTTAATATTCATCAGATGTGGAAAAAACATACTTTATAATTTGCCTTTTCGAATTGAAAATAATCCAACAGTATACCCATTGCTGGATTGAAATGATTCTAACAATCGATTGCTAACAATATAGTGTTCTTCAGATATCGTACATCCGATAAAAAGTGAAACCAGATACTCTTTGGAGAATGATCTGTGTCCATTGAAATACACCTTATTCTCCTTTTCTACAGGCACACTGAAATAAATATATCCCCCCGGTTTAGTCACCCGCACCAATTCGGCAATTGCTTTTTCACTTCCCATCGGATCAAGCGGATCACCGTAACGCCCCAAGCCGATATGCTCAACGACGCAGAGCGATGAGATGGAATCGATCGAGTTGTCTTCAAACGGAAGCTGAAGTATGGAACCTTTTTGAAAGTAGAGATTCTCAAGTTGCAGTTCCACCGGTCTAATATCCACCATCGTGGTCGGCACAAATTGAGAAATAATGGCGATCGTTTTTGCCGAACTGCCGACGTCATAGTGATGCTTCGGTTTATTCTCGAATATCTTCCGCGCCGCCCAGGCATCCTGAAAAAAATAGACCGGGTCAAGAGGAGTTGTTTCCGTTTTATCGGTAAGGCAGGGATACCAATCAAACATCGAAAAGGTAAAATGTTCATTCCGGTGCATCGATGCATACTTTATATATTCCGCCGTAAAACCGATCATGCGAAAGAGAATAGCGAAGATGTTATACCCGTACTGCGGCTTCAAAAGAATATAAAAACGATATATCAGTTTCAGTATCTTCATTGCCTCAAAGAAAATTTATAAAAGGTGAATATTCCGGTCATCATGGCGCGAAAGTTCCGTTTCGTCTTTGGGTTAATCGCGTCGATCGCAAAAGTCGTGACGATGAAGCCGCAATGTGCCGCGATGATGCATCCGAACACGCCGATGCGGGGAATCAGCGTATAATTCATCACAATGTTGACTGCCGACCCGGCCATCGCGCTCACCATGGCATGGCGAAACAAACCTTCCGTTGATGTATAAATACTGCGCGCCACGCCTATGTTTGAATAAAACCTGCTCCAGATAAGGATCGATAGGATCGTCGATGAATAGGCAAATTGTTCACCATAGAGTATATGAACAATCGGTCCGCTCAACAGCGAAATTGGAAGACACATCACTATCGTCAGGATCGTCATAACCCTGTACAAATTCGTCAACCGTTTTCCGTATTCTTCGTCGCTCCATTCTTTTGTCCGGACTATTACCGGCAAGACCGAACTCAGGATGATCATGGGAACGAAACCCAACGGTTCAGCAATTTTTTGTGCGGCGGCATAGAGACCGATCTCCTTGTCACCCAACAATTCCCGAAGCATCACCTGGTCAATCCTTGTCTGCATAAAAATTGCCAGATCTGTGATGATGATCGGCCAGCTGTTTGACAGCAATTCCTTCGCGCGCTGCAGATTAAAATTCCACCGGCGGATCGTATTCCCATTCCTCTTGTACATTGCAACAAGTCCGACAGCTCCGAGAAGGATCTCGACAGAACTCGCGGAGACAAAATACACAAGGTCGGCATCGGTAACAATAAGCACGATCTTGATACAAGCGACAAAGAAGAATGCTGCATTCTTTGCGTAAACGGTGAACTTCGATTGTACTTGAGACTGAAACCACTGGTCGATAACATCGAACGATTGAAACACTAATCCTGCCGACGTTATGATGACAAGCCAATGCGTCAGCGTATCGTCGGGCCTCACGATGAAAATCGCAATCACGGAAAATACCAACGCATTCAGCGCGCCAAACAGGCGCAATCCGAATGCAGAGCCCATAATAAGATCCTTCTTCGACGGATCCCGCACAATGTCACGGATGACGATGCTGTCAATTCCCAATGTTGCCATCGGCATAAACATGCCGACAAATGCCAGTGCGTAGTTGAAGACGCCGTTCTGCTCCGGTCCGAGATACCGCGTAAGCCACGCGTTGATGAAGACAGCACCCGTCATCCGAACGCCGCGATCAAGAACCAGCCACCCGAGGTTTGTAACGGTCTTCTTCATTGTTGGCGAGATGGTCAACAAGGGATGGTGTGTTTTGTGGTGAAGTGAAAATTCACGTTATACCGATGCAGCTCTTTTCTTCTGTACAATAAATAGTACGGCATAGTATCCCAATCCGCCCAGGACTAGTATGTTAAGCCAGAGGCTTAAATTCTTTCCGAGATAAAATCCCGTCGGTTCAAATTTCATCGTGACGGAATGTTCCCCTTTGGGCACTACGATGCCACGAAACATATAATTCAGACGGTAGATCGGCGTTTCCGTTCCATCGATGAACGCTTTCCATCCTTCAGGGTACCACGATTCGCTGAGAAAAATAAGATTGTTTCCCGTTGCATGAACTTTCAATTCAAGATCTTGAATCCCATAGTTGCTGTACCGAACGGTTGCATCCTCCTTCGGCGGTTCGACAGATGCGGTGATCTCCTCCATCCCATACGCCACATCGAACGGATTGAAATTCATCGCCTTGATATTGTTGAGAATATCCAATCCTTTTGAGACCTGATACCGGTTGACAAAAAATGCACGCGGCAGCTCGGCGCGATTATACAGCACATACTTTTCTCCTTGAAATGCCGGAAGGAAAATCTCACTGGAATCCGGACGGTCCGAAATGATGTATCGGACATTCATTAATCCCCACAATAACGGATTGCCAAGGCCGACGACATCAAACACATCCTGTATCTGACGCATCTTGGCACCTTGATATCCATATGCGCTTTGTATCCTCCAATAGGCAAGAGTGTTGTCGTACGGCGGCTGCCCGTTCTCAAATTGCAGGGTCCTGAATAACGTTGTGTCCTGCTGCAGGAACTTTACAAAATTCGGCGTTGCAAATGCCCCCTCAACATCCCTATGCGGTTTTGCATCCATCGGTTTATAATTTACCCGCCACAGATCGAATAACACGGCGGCTACCAGGATGACGGTAAGTGTGCCCACTTTCATGCTCTTCTTCCAGTACAAATAGAACGCACCGAAGATTATTGTAAGAAGAACGAACGCGGCAAGAAAATCGGTAGCAACCAGCGCCGTAACGATCTTGTACAATTCAGTGAGAACATTGGGATTGTAATACCGGGAAAGAGCAGTAACAAACTCTTGTTCGGAATAAAACGAACTGTAGATCGTCATAAAAATGTTTTTGGCGACAAGTGCCAGTATGGATAACAATCCAAGCCCTGCAATACCATACATCCAATTCTTTTTTTCTTTCTCGTCGACACCATTGATCAGGGAGACAATGCCGTACGCAGCCAGTACGGGTACCAGCATCTGCACGAGCACTAATATCATGTTCGGGATACGGAATTTATTGAAGAGGGGAAAATAATTGAACATTACATCGTACAGGAGGGGCATTTCCTTGCCGAACGAAATGATAAGTGCTATGGATATAACAACAGTTGCGTATTGCACGAATGGATCTTTCCGGTTTTTCCAGAATCCGACCGCTGCGAGGACAATAATGACAACACCCATGTACTGGGGGGCATCGACAGGCTGCGGTTGGGGACCAAAATAAGTATTGATCTTGAACTCCTGATTATTCGTCAACGGTCCCCGGTACTTATGCTCACCAAAACCGTAGGCAGAGGGAATAAAAAATGTAAAAACCTCTCCCGGAGAGAATGACCAATTCGTCGCATAATCATAATCAAGACTTCCGGTATTATTCGCTGTCCCTTTTTTTTGAGCTTCTGCGGAAGGTATGATCGGTCCCGCACCACGCATCGAATATTTCGAATACTCCAGCGTTGAAAGATATTGGTCGCCCGTCATCAAAAATGCTATACCTGTTGCCGCGGCAAGTACAATGCCCGAACGCAGGTATCCCGTCCATTTCTCCTTTTTAATAATCGTTCTGATGCCAAAGAACAGATAATATATCCCCAACGCAAAGTAACAGTAGAAGATCATCTGTATATGTCCGGGGAGCAGCATACAATGCACAAGCAATACAAGAACAAGAGAGAGCCACAGACTGAATTTTTCTCTCAGCCGTTCTACGACAAGAAAAATCCATGGAAAGAATGCGATGACGGGCACCTTTGTCATATGACCAACCATCACAAGAATGATGATATAGGTCGAATGAACTACAGCCAGTCCGCCAATAAGAGCGGCGACTTTGTTTTTCAATTTATCATAAATGAAGAAATATATTCCAACACCAAGGATAATATAGTACAATAATACCCATCCGACATCTTGATTGTTCAGAAGTGCTGCAAAGAGTTTCGACGCACGGTTGATGACAAGAGCGGAAATATCGAAATAACGTTCACCGTGAATCGTCAAACTTGCATATCCCGGCATACCGCAAAAGATGTAAGGGTTCCACAAGGGGAAAATTCCTTCCCGTTCCGCGTCGCTGACGAATGTTTGAAAACTCTTGGATGCTATGTTATCTGCAGCAACAAACACCTTTCCTTCGAACACGATCTCGTTGAAGAAAACAACGATCGAGAGCAGTATTGCCAGTACAGCCGCAAGGTGTTGAAATTTGAGGGGGATGAGTGGCACGGTGGTCTGTTGTTTCTGTGATTTTTTCCCGGTTGCCATGCAGTATATCCAATTCAGAGTTGATGAAATTTTTTTAAGATAGCAGAAATTGCCGTGAGTTACAAAAATAAAAAACCCCGCAGAGCGGGGTTTGATTTTCATTAAGATTTAATCTCTATTTGTAAGATACAAATCCGATTTTCCATTCTCCATTTGAAGTCAGCCCAGTATAATAGATTCGCAATTCATTATTGATTTTGGTCAAATAGGGATAGACAATACCTCCAGCAGCCCAGTGATTTGATGTTGAGCTATGCTTGAAAATCGGATTTTTCGAATCTTTCTCCCAATGAATACCATCACTGGATGTTGCAACGCCAAACGCAATATTCGAATAACTCACAGGATCATCATTCGTGTAGATCATTTTGTAACCGGCGTTCTCCTTCACAACCGAGACCCAAGATATATCTCCATTTTCCCATGACTGAGTTGCAGTTAAGATCGGCGTAGTAGAATATCTTTCCCAATTCAATCCGTTTGAAGAAACAGCGAGTCCAATTTTATCCCCGCTGCAGTAATACATATAATATTTTTCATTTATTATTTCGACTTCAGATGCAACCATCATATTTTTTTCCCAGACCAAACTATCAGTAAACACCGGTTGAGGATGTTTCACCCAATTTCTTCCATCTATAGACGATGCCAATCCAATTTGAAAATGTTTTGTAGGGGAGTTATATCCTTGATATAACATGTAGTATTTACTTCCAACTTTATACACCGGGCCAGGTCCCGTTCCTCCATCATCCCAACTCCCTGCAGGTCCAACAACAAGAATTGGCACTGAATCCGGTCTACTCCAATTCACTCCGTCGTTTGATTCAGCATAACTAACCGGACTCGGGAAAGAGTAATTCAAATAATACATTCGATATATTCCATCATCCGAATAAATTTTCGGCTGACCGATCCCACCCCAATCGATTGGTTTTCCAGTTTTTGTCAATACTGGATTATTTATGTAGTCTACCCACTTCTTTTCAGCAGTACCACCCCATGTAACATTGATCTGCACGCTACCCACTCCTGTCGGCACAGGGGTCAGCGTCAAATTTACCTGCGAGAGTGTATTTTCCAGTACGATCACGTCCGCCTGCCCTGTATACAAAATTTTCTCATCTCCATCTTTCGCATCCACTTTTACTTTCCACGTTCCAACGGCAACTTCACTGAACAGCATTGTTGCCGACGTGTCGGTAAGGATATTGATTGTTTTTGTCAACGTTGTAAAACCGCTCCGCGAGAGAGTCGCAGTCAATGTCTTTACTGCCGCCGGAGTGTTTGCCTTGTCAAATGTGAATACGATGTTGCCTGAATTTGACGTCGGTTCAGTCGTTGTTGAAGGTGTATTTGATTGTTCACAACCAATAGAAACTAATACTGAAAGGAAGAGATAAATTGCCCGTTTCATTTGATGACCTCTAATTTGATTGTTATTCCATTATTCCATTCGTGTTGACTTTTGCCAACCAATAATCATCACCGCCGCTGCCCGAAGAATTTGTAGTTCCCACCATGATAAATTTACTATCCGTGGTTAGGCATATTTCAGAAAAAACATCCCTGCCATTTCCGCCGTAGTTCAGTGTCCAGGCGGAGTTCCCGGAATTATCGATTTTCATTAAAAGCCCTTGTTGCCCTAAACCTAACACGGTCTTATATCCCGTAACGTAGATGGAATTGTCGGTGGACCTTCCAAATTTTAAAAAGTACTCTCCACTATTTCCGTACAGTTTCGTCCAGAGTAAATTCCCTGCGGTATCCATTTTCATGATCGTTCCATTCCAATCACCACTGATAGATTTATAACCGCTGAGCATGATATTTCCGTCACTCGTCAGGACGAGGCCTGCTGACCGTTCTTCGTTGCTCTCGCCGTATCTTTTGTCCCATATCAAATTTCCATTCGCATCCAGCTTCATCAGCCAGAAATCGTACCATTTCCCGGGATCAGACCCGTAGTATCCAGAGACGAGAATATTATTGTCCGGTAACTCAGCAAAGTTCATTGTGAAGTCTGAACCAACCGTTCCGCCGAAAGTTTTCGACCATAACAAATCGCCCGTAGGTGAAATTTTTGCAACCCGTCCGTCAAATCCACTATTCATCCACGCATATCCGCATGTCAAAAAACTGCCATCGCTGATTTTTTTCAAGATGAGGAATGCATCATCAATACTGATGCTGTAATCTTTCGACCACTCGATCGTACCAAGAGAATCGACTTTTGCTATCCACGAATGGTCATTGCCTGATACGTTTTTGTAGCCTACAAATAAGAAACCTTTGTCGGATGTTTGGACAATACTGTTGATCCTATCCTCACCAGGTCCACCATAATTTTTCGCCCACAACATATTCCCTTTTTCGTCAGTTCGAACGAGCCAAGCATCCCCATTGCTGCCGTATGAATGCGATACGCCGCCGACAACATAACCGCCGTCATCTGTTTGAGCGGCACAGACAGCTGCGTCCCGTGCACTTCCGCCATATGTTTTCGGAAAATTACCCGGCAATCCACCCCACGTAACATTGATCTGAACACTGCCGACACCGGTTGAGACAGGAGTTAATGTCAGATTCACTTGTGAGAGAGTATTTTCCAACACAATCACGTCCGCCTGTCCTGTATACAAAATTTTCTCATCTCCGTCTTTCGCATCCACTTTCACTTTCCACGTTCCAACGGCAACTTCACTGAACAGCATCGTTGCCGACGTATCGGTAAAGATATTGATTGTTTTTGTCAATGTAGTATATCCGCTCCGCGAGAGAGTCGCAGTCAATGTCTTTACTGCCGCCGGAGCGTTTGCTTTGTCGAATGTGAATGCGATGTTTCCTGAATTTGAGGTCGGTTCAGTCGTTGTTGCGGGTGTATTTGATTGTTCACACCCACCGATAACGAAAAGAAGACTAAAAACTAGAATTGTCAGATTTTTCATGATACCTCCAAGATCTTAATACAGGCGAAGCTTATACCGAATTTACTTCTTTAGCAAGTATTTTTTCAGGGTAAAAAAATGCTCCCAGGACAATTGACTCTCGATTACTCTTTGTCTATATTTTCGGCAGTTCTATCAACAAACTTTCATTTATCAGGAGCACACATGTCAGATTACTCACTGGATGCACTCGGAATGGTCGAAACCAAAGGTCTTGTCGGAGCGATTGAAGCTGCCGATGCGATGGTAAAAGCCGCAAAAGTAACACTGATCGGCAAGGAACAGATCGGAGGCGGCTATGTGACGGTGATGGTGCGAGGCGATGTGGGAGCAGTAAAAGCTGCAACAGATGCCGGCGCCGCTGCAGCGCAGCGTGTCGGTGAACTTGTCTCCGTGCACGTCATTCCACGTCCGCACAGCGATGTGGAAATGATTCTTCCGAAACGTCCGGCAGCAAAATAATTATTAGCTGATTTTCCCGACATACGTATGTGGAAAATCACAGAAACTATTTATGTTAGAACTTGCATTCGGACTTGTTGAGACCAAAGGTCTTGTGGGTGCTATTGAAGCTGCCGACGCGATGGTAAAAACTGCCAACGTAAAATTGATCGGGAGGGAAAAAACTGACCCGGCAATGATCACCATAAAGATACTCGGTGATACTGCAGCCGTTCGCTCCGCAGTTGAAGCAGGTGCTGCGGCAGCACAACGCGTCGGTCAATTGGTAGCAAAGCATGTCATTCCCCGCCCTGCTGAAAATCTCGAGGAGCTCGTCTTTGCAAAATCGTTTTTAAGCGATGATGAGATCGGGATCTTGACCGGTACGGAAGTACAATCCGAAGAGCCAGCAACAACTGAGCAGCCTCAGGTACGGTCGTCGGACAAGGAAAAATTCATTGTCGATCTCGAAGCGATGACGGTCCATCAGTTACGAAACTATGCACGGGGAGTTGAAGGTCTTTCGATTTACGGACGGCAGATATCAATGGCAAACAAAGAAGAACTTATTGCTGAATTGCTCAAGACCAAGTTCGGAGCATAGGAACGAAGATTGAATCTCTTTCAATGACGCCCGCTCCAGCGGGCGTCATCTTTTAACAGCGATGGTACTATGAAAGAAAAAAAAATAACGATCGTTTTTTTCTCGCTGATCTTCGCATCGCTTGTATGGCTTTCGGTTGATATGGGAAATACATTTCAAACGACCATTGACCTCCCTATCCGCGTTGAACATCTCCAGAAGAATAAAGCGATCGCATCACCTCTCCCGAACACTATTTCATTGAAGATCCAGGGTAACGGGTGGCAATTGCTCAACATGCTGCTCTCACCGAATTTACGATACACGATCGATTTCAGCATGCTCTCCAAACGGGATACGGTGTTCACATACAACGACCTCACGGAACATATCAACCTGCCGAAAGAGATCCATATCTTTGAGACATCACCGGAAACGGTCTTCGTCCAGATCGATGATAAGATCACAAAAAAAGTACGGGTGGAACCGGTTGTCTCAACGATCTATCGTGAGGGGTTTGATATCGTGGGGACGATGAGAGCGGATCCTGACAGCATTGTTCTTACAGGTTCACGCACATTACTCAATCGGATCTCAGCATGGAAAACCGATATGGTGGTGATTAAGGATGTGAATGCACCTATTTCGACGACTATTCCGCTTCGTGATTCTCTCCGTGTGGAAGTTGAGCGCTCGCATTCCGTAGTGAAACTGACATTTGATGTGCAGCCGGTTGCTGAAAAAACGATTGAAAATATTCCGATCGAAGTGAATCAGGTTCCTGAAAACCGCAGTGTGGTACTGATACCACCGACTATATCTGTCATCATTCGGTCCGGTGTGAATGCTGTTGCGCCTTTGAATGAAAAAGATTTTTATGCATTTGTCGATTACAAATCGATCCTTCTTGATACGAGCGGTTACGTTCAGCCCATCATTCTTGGTCCCGACAATATAAAAATCGTCCAGCAAAATCCCGAAAGGATCCAGTACGTCGTCCGAAAATAAAAAAGCCGAGTACGATACTCGGCTTTTTTATTTTTATTGAAAAAACTTAAAACGCTCTGTTCAATCTGAAGAAGACGGCAACCGGTGCGCTCTTGTCGGTCCTCCACGCGAATCCTAACCGTGCATTCCCGTCATGCCAGCTTAACGCAAATCCCAAATCCGATTTGACAGTGGATGTTGAGATTGCATCGAAACCTTCGTAGACCGCCTGCTTCGTCGCCACATTCGCAACGGCACCTGCATCGGCAAAGAGAATAACGTTGAAGAAATCGGGCCAGAAAAATATTTCATCGATCAATTCGCCGCTCATCTGATATTCGAGATTTCCAAGGATCATTCTGTTGCCGACAAATTCCTTAAAACCATACGCGGGCATTGTGTTCGCGCCGCCAAGCTCAAACAATCTTTGCATAATCGTATTTCCTTCCAATGACCCGACACGAATACGCGCGCTGAGCTGATCGTCATCTGACAGAGATTGATACCTGCGAAGATCGACAATCGCATGCGTGAAATCGAAATCTCCTCCAAACGAACTACCTCCCACCTCCGCTTTTGTATAAGCATCCCATCCTTCAGACCGTCGGCGGTATTTTTCTACGGTATTGAATCCTGCAGCTACACTGACGCTTCGCAGCATTCCTTCATTGATGAGCGGATTTGAGCGGAATTGATGCCCGCCAAAGACCGCCCAATTTGCTCGTTTGTCCATCGATGTGTAACGGTCGACATTGTATCGGACATCGATCATCGTCGTGACGTCGCCGTCTTTTGTATATCGAGCCGTGTGCACAGAAAACCCTTCTCGCTGGAAATAGTCACGGAAGTCTTCATGGAAAAACAGTGCGGCAAGATTGTTCTCGCCAAGCTTCATTATCCATTCATCCTTTGTATCGGTCAGTCCGTGCACTTCACCGCCAAATTCATATAATCCGGAGGAGGTTGCAAATTGACGATCGAGCCCGAGCAGCATGCGCCATTTGTGCGATGCAAAACCGTACCCAAATGAACCGTGCCCCGACAATGCTTTGCTTCCATCCCAGTAATAATCCTTATTATCGCCAAAACCAAAAAAGAACCCTTCCACACGGTTATATCTGAAAAGAAAATTGTCATCGTATCCTTTATCGTACCACATGAACGGTTTGAACGAGTATGAATATTTTGCCCGTGACGTTCGTTTGCTGCGGGAGCTGCGTGATTCATAGCTTTTGTTCGACTCTTCCGTGTATCCTTCAACGATGCACCCTTCGTCTTTTGTAATGGAACCGTTCATCGATCGGACGTTCCCTTTTACGAGTGCCGTGCTCTTCACCTGCACGTCACCGTTCACAACCAGTACGTCTCCCATTACTGTTCCGCGAATCGTCAATGTTCCGTTTTTTACGACAAGATCACCGTGAATTGTATCATTCTCTGCAATCTCCGTATCACCATTGAATGTAATTGCATCCGGCGTTTCCTTGTCCTGGTCCTGAACTTCCACAATGGTAGATGTACGGGAATTCGTATTCCTTCCCTCAACAAGGTCGTCGATACGGGTCTCAACATGATCGACTATATCGTCGATGAACCGTTCGATGTCGTCTGATGTCCGGTCAATTTCTGCTTCGGTGTGATCAAAACTTGGTTGGGCTTCCTGAGCCTGAGCGGTGAAGAAAAGAAAAAACGCAGCTGAAATGAAAACAGTAAAAATGGATTTCATGATTCCTCCGTTGGGGAAAAAGACACTTTTCTGTTACGACTCGCACTACGAAAAGTTACAACGATAGTTTTGAATAAAGCGCCGAATTTCGTACAATTTGTCTGATTTCAAGGAAATTATCATGAACCTTTCAATCAATATCGACCACATTGCAACGATCCGTAATGCTCGCGGAGGAACTGAACCCGATCCGGTTGCGGCAGCAGAAATCTGTGAACGTGCAGGCGCTGACGGCATTGTCGTTCACTTGCGGGAAGACCGGCGCCATATTAAAGACAAAGATGTACGAATTTTACGTGAAAGCGTAAAAACAAAACTGGATCTTGAGATGGGCGCGAATGAAGATATTATTCTCATCGCGCTCGAAGTTGTCCCCGATCTTATCACTCTCGTCCCTGAAAAAAGGCAAGAGCTCACGACAGAAGGCGGGCTTGATGTCGTTGCTCAAAAAGATAAGCTGGGAAGAGTGATCGAACGATTTCACGAAAAGAAAATCCCGGTAAGTCTTTTCATTCATCCCGACCGGCGGCAGATCGATGCATCAAAAGAGATCGGTGCTGACATGATCGAACTTCATACGGGAGAATATTCTGACGCTGTCAATGAAACGGAACAGATGAGGTTGTTCAAACAAATTCAGAAATCAGCAGTGTACGGCAAAAGTATAGAGTTAGGTGTGAATGCCGGACACGGTTTGAATTATGGGAATGTCGCTCGCGTTGCCGAAATCGGTGCAATTGATGAAATGAGCATCGGGCACTCGATCATTTCTCGCGCTGCGTTTGTCGGTCTTGAGCGGGCTGTAAAGGAAATGCTTGCACTAGTAAAAAAATAGCAGAACGAACAACGGTACAATAAGAAACCCCTCTTTACGAGGGGTTTCTTATTAATCAGTTAGTCCCATCTTTCTAATCTCGTCTCTGATTCTTGCCGCTTTTTCATAATCTTCTTTCTCAATCGCTTCTTTTAAAGAAGACTGCAACTGTTCAAGTTTCGTGGTAAACTGTTTCACCGGAGCTTTCTCCTGCTTCTTTTCTCCTTCTTCTCCTTCCTCTTCCAATACCTCCTCATCGTCTGAAACAACCCCCGCTTCCTGCAGCACTCCTTCTTCCACAAAGATCGGAACGCCGTACCGCACAGCAAGAGCAATAGCATCGCTCGGACGGGAATCGATCTCTTGTGTATCGCTCACACCTTCAACCGAAAGTTTCGCATAGAACGTTCCGTCACGCAGCTCGTTGATGAAGACCTCGTTCAACGACACGGCGAATGTATCGATGATATTCTTCATCAAGTCATGCGTAAGAGGACGGGGCGGTTTCATCCCTTCCAGCTCCAGTGCGATCGACTGCGCTTCGAACGCACCGATGATGATCGGAAGTTTACGCTTTCCGTTCGTCTCCTTCAAGATCAAGGCGTACGCGCCCGCACTTGATGGACTTGTCGACAGACCGAGAATATCTACTTGAACTTTATCCACTCTGTTTCTCCTTGTTCAACTTACAGCGAGTATATCAAATTCTTCCTCCACCCGCAAGAACTTGTATCACTTGCCGAGCAATTTCTTAATTTCAGCCGTTACGGCAGGTACAACTTCAAATGCATCGCCAACGATCCCGTAGTCCGCAACTGTAAAGATCGGTGCATCTTTGTCTTTATTGATGGCAACGATATACTTCGATGACGACATTCCTGCAAGATGCTGTACCGCACCAGAAATTGCAACGGCTACATACAATGATGGTGACACAGTTTTGCCCGTTTGCCCGACTTGCTCATCGTGTGGTCTCCACCCAGCATCCACCACAGCACGCGATGCGCCGACAGCGGCATTCAATGAGCCGGCAAGATCTTCGATCATTTTGAAATGTTCGGGACCTTTCAATCCGCGACCGCCCGAAACGATGATATCTGCTTCGGCAACATCTTTCTTCCCGCTCGATTGTTTTACTTCCTTCACGACGGCAGAAAAATCTGTATCGCTCAATTCAACCTTCTTTGTCTCCACCGCGGCTGTTGCAGCGCTTGAATTCCCAGCCGTAAACACGTTGGGACGGAGCGAAAATATTTTAGTCTGAGTTTTGATCGTGACATCCACCATTCCTTTTCCTGCATAAACAGGACGGGTAGCGGTAATTGTTCCTCCGTTCGCATTCAGTGCTGTGCAATCAACTGCAAGTCCGGCATTCAGTTTTACGGAGATGCGAGGTCCGACATCTTTTCCCATTGCACTGGCGGGAAGAAGAATAACCTCAGCAGATTCCGTTGCGGCAATTTCTGCGATCACTTTTGAATATGCTGTTGTGGAATACAATTCGAGTTTCGAATCCTCCACAACGATTACCTTCGATGCTCCGTACCCGCCGAGTTGTCCTGCGATTGAGGCGATATTATTTCCTACAACCAAAGCCACAACTTCCGCATTCATTTGATCGGCGATTGTCTTTGCCGCCTTCACAACCTCAAATGCAACTTTCTTGAATTGTCCGTTCCGTTGTTCTGCGAATGCTAAAATTTTCATTTTATTTTTTGGTAAGACAGACATTTGCGTCTGCCATATTAATGGAAATAGTCAGTCAAGAATGTCTGACCTACTAAATTACTTTTGCTTCCTCATGTAACAAACGGACCAGTTCTGCGGCTGCCGATCCATCGGTGCCGACAATTTTCCCCGATGTCTTTGCCGGAGGTTTGCGCATTGCACTCACCTCCACCCTCACATCGGCTGACGATGCCGGTTTTTCTTCGATAGGTTTTCGTTTTGCATCCATAATTCCCTTCAGAGAAGGATAGCGCGGTTCATTCAATCCTTTTTGAGCCATGATAACTGCGGGAAGTTTTGCATGAACGATCTCGTGTCCTCCCTCAATCTCCCGTTCGGCGACAATATTTCCATCTTTAATTTCCAATTTCACGACGACCGAGATGGAAGGCCAGCCAAGTAATTCAGCGACCAATCCGCCGACCTGCGAATTGTCATGGTCAATTGATTGTTTACCGCAGAAAATGATCTCTGCACCATATTCATTCGCATAGTCCGCAAGTGATTTTGCTACGGCGAATGAATCGCGAACAGTATCATCTTTCAACAAAATAGCTTTATCGCATCCCATTGCAAGCGATTTACGGAGCGTCTCTTTATTCGCATCGCCGCCAAGCGATACAACAACCACTTCACCGCCGAACGCTTGTTTTGTGCGGAGTGCCCCTTCAACTCCAAATTCATCGTACGGATTCAGCATATAATTCACGCCCGCGGGATCGATCGATTTGCCGTCGGCACCGACCTTCACTTTTGTTTCGGTGTCGGGAACGTGGTTGACTAAAACCAGAATTTTCATTGAACTCCTCTGTTGCAGAATTTCCAAATCTCAAAGATTTGGAAAATCCCTGTTTCATAAATATTTTTTGAGCGCTGTCAAGAATGCTTTGTTCTCAGTTTCAGTGCCGGCGTTGACGCGCAAAGTGTTGTTCAGCATCGGGTAGGAACTGACATCACGGATGAGCACGTTCTCGGAAAGCAGATTCTCAAACAGCGCTGTTGCCCCATTCTTTACCGTAAAGATAAGGAAATTTGTCTGCGAAGGAAATACTTTGATCGTATCGATTTGACCGAGATTTTCATATAAAAACATCTTTTGCTTTTTGATGTATGCGATCCGTTCATTGATCAACTGTTGTTGCTGCATCAGTTTTATCGCGACGGCAGTAGAAAAATTATTTACAGTGAAGGGGATCTTTGGTTTCAGCAATTCGGAACAGAGTGCAGGCTGTGCAAGAAGGTATCCGATCCGCAATCCCGCCAATGAAAATGCTTTTGAGAATGTCCGCAAGATAATGAGTCGATCGTACCGTTGCAGCAACGGAAAGACCGATGGCATCTCTGCAAATTCGATATACGCTTCGTCAACCAGCACGATAGCATCCGTTTCGGTGAATATTCTTTCAACATCTCCCACAGACATCATCTGCCCTGTGGGGCTGTTGGGGGAATTGAGAATGATGAGTGACGGGTGCTCCTTTTTCGCAGATGCAATGATGCTATCGACATTGAACGACAAATCTTCGTTAGCAGAAACCGAGATAAGGCTTCCCTCAAGTACGCGGACGATCTTTTCATAAAGAAAAAATGTCGGGGATGGAATCAAAACTTTTGTACCGCTTCCTACAATTGCCATCAGCGCCGTATACATCAGTTCGTTCGATCCATTTGCAGCGATGATGCTTTCTTGAGGCACGCCGACATAGTGAGACAACGCTTCGATCAACTGTGTCGGAAAAACATCCGGGTATCGGTTCCACGGTTGTGCATAAAATTCATCAAGAAGTTCACGCTTCAATTCGTTCGGCAGATCGAACGGATTCTCGTTCTGATTCAACTTGATCAAATCCGGGGAGAGCGGTTTGCTCTTGACCGAATATGCTTCCAGGTGCTGCACCGACGGCTTTATGTGCTTTAAGAACGACATTTTATTTTTTGTTCTTTCTCAATCGTAACGACAATGCATGCGCATGCAAGCCTTCCCGTTCAGCGAACAGTGCAACATCATCGGCAACTTCCTCCATCTGTTTTTGTGAGTATCGTATCACGCTCGATTTTTTCAAAAAATCATCGACAGAAAGCGGGGATGAAAATCTCGCCGTGCGTTCCGTGGGCAGTACGTGATTCGGTCCCGCAAAATAATCGCCGATAGCAACGGGCGAATAGTTGCCCAGAAAGATCGATCCCGCATGTCGAACCTGTTTCAGCACAAATTCGTTCTTCGTCGTGATGATTTCAAGATGTTCGGGTGCAAGTTCGTTCGTTACAGAGATGCCCTGCTGAAGTGACGCAACGATATACATCCGCCCTTCATTTTTCAATGAAAGGGCGAGAATATTTTTGCGCGGCTGTTTTTCCAACAATCTCCTTACCTCAGAATTTATTTTTATCGCTAACGACCGGCTTGGAGTAACGAGAATCGGCACTGCACGTTCATCATGCTCCGCCTGCGCCAGCAAATCAGCGGCAACAAACGTCGGATCGGCAGAATTATCGGCAAGAATCACTACTTCACTTGGTCCAGCAAAACTGTCAATGCCGACTTTCCCGTACACCATCCTTTTGGCGGTGGCGACGAAGATGTTACCCGGTCCCACAATTTTATCGACAGCAGGTATCGTTTCCGTCCCATAGGCAAGTGCAGCAATTGCTTGAGCACCACCGACCCGATATATATTTTTTACTCCCAAAATACCGGCGGCAGTGAGAACATCCCGATTGATGTTCCCGTTTTTATCAGGCGGCGACACGAGATGTATTTCTTTCACTCCCGCGACTTGTGCAGGAATAACATTCATTAAGACCGTTGAAGGGTATGCAGCTTTCCCTCCCGGTACATACACACCAAGCCGTTCGATGGGTCGAAATAGTTGCCGGAGTTCTGAGCCACCGTTGACTCTCAGCGTAAATGGTTTTCTCGCTTGCTGCTGATGGAATCGCCGGATGTTCACTGCCGCTTGCTTGAGGACCGTGACGAATTTTTTATCGGCATTCTTGAATGCGTCGCGTATCTCATTCTGCGGGACAGTCAGCGATTTTAACGTAACTCCGTCAAATTTTTTTGTGTGCAAAAAGAGAGCAGTGTCCCCTTTCGTTTGCACCGATCGAATGATGGCTCTGACTGCATTTTCAATTGCGGTATTATTCTTCTGTCCGGAGGTGGAACGAAGTGCAAATGATTTTCTTTTGCGAAGATCGATTATTTTCAACATAGTGATTTGTCACACTGAGCGTCTGTCGAATGTTCTTTTTCGGCAGGGGTCGAATTGTATTCTTTTGCCTCAATATAATAAAAAAGGAAACCTTTTTCCCGGTTTCCTTTGCAGCATTGAATGAAATGTTTGTTGTATTTATTTCTTCTGAATCAACAACTCTTCAATCTTACCGACAATTTCCGGTGCATCGGGCTTCGTTTTGTGAATAAAGCGCGCAACGACATTGCCGTTTTTATCGATTAAGAACTTTGTAAAATTCCAACCGATATCTCCCTTGAAATCTGTCTCGGTCGTCAGGTATTTATACAACGGATGGATGCCATCCCCCAGCACATTGATCTTGGAAAAGAGATCGAACGTAACGCCGTATTCTCTCTCGCAAAATGTTTTAATATCAGTATCGCTCCCCGGCTCCTGTTTTCCGAAATCATTCGCCGGAAATCCGACAATGACGAATCCCTGGTCTTTATACTTCTTATAGATCGCTTCGAGTTCTTTGTATTGAGGAGTGTAGCCGCAGAACGATGCCACATTTACCACCATGACAACTTTGTCTTTGTAATCGGCAAGAGATTTATCCTTAC
>JACPGG010000204.1 GCA_016182545.1 Ignavibacteriales bacterium | reverse complement strand
CCGCCGACATCGATGATATCGGCACCTTCCTCGATCATTTGCATCGCGCGCGTAACTGCATCGTTGACATTAAGAAATTTGCCGCCATCCGAGAATGAATCGGGCGTTACGTTTAAAATCCCCATGATGTACGTCCGTTTGGAGAAGTCGAACTGTTTGCCGCCGATGACCATATTTCGTTCCATAACAGCGTTCATAGCGTAAAATATCGAAAGGTTGAGCGATATGCAAAAAGAGAAAAAGAAAATTAAGTATATCAGAACTTTCAAGATGCGACTCACCTTTGAAGTGACTCGCATCTGTTCGAAAAAACAACAAACCCCGCTGGTGCGGGGCGGCTGTTACTGCGCTTTCTTCTGAGCACGCAATGCACGTGCCTTGTCTTTCATCTTCGCACGTTTCTTGCGGTGTTTCCGTGCGACACGATATCCTTTCTTATTCACTGGAACTCCTTAGTAATTGTTTGTTTGATGTATTATCGTATGAAAAAATAATCTGCGATAAAATCTGCGCCATCAGCGCAATCAGGTTATGGTTCACTACAATTATGATAGAATCCGCACTTGGGACAAAACAGTTTGCATTTTCTGCTGTCGAGTTGAGTGCCGCAGTTCACGCAAAAGTTCCAGTAGTGCTGTTCCGGCTGCGGAACGTCTATCTCGATCTGCTGAACAATGAAGTTCAACAGCGATGGAATCTTTTTGATCTCTCTCTTCTCGACTTCCATTTCGGTAACAACTTACTGAACTGTCGCTTGTGTTGCAAGTTTATTCTTGAATATAACCGTCGTTTTTCGCCAGCTCCTCGGTTTTCTTTTTGGAGACGAGCAGCGGCAGCATCGACTCAAGATGGTTGATCAGGAATCCGAGACGAGTGTTCTCAGAATTCATCGAAAGAAACACCTGCCGTTGCACTAGATCGAGCCCCGATTTTTGAACAAGGTGAAACGCCCGCGTCTTACGGATATCATCGTGATGAACTTGGGCGACCGAACCTTGAAAAACCGTTCGAACGAACTCATTATGCAAATGGACCGCTTTCAATCTCAAAATGTCATCCACCTCCTCGTGAATATCGTTATACCACGAAATCCTCCCCGAATAGTACGGATGCGGTGCTTCAACAATATTGTGCAAAGTGTACCGCCTCCGCCCTTCCACAACGATGTCAATTCTGCCGTCGGGATATCGTTTTGTTACTTCTTTCACCGACGCAGTGCAGCCAATGGAACGCATCTGCTGTTCATGAACGAAATTGATCCCGAAAACGATATCATACGTAATGCACTCGCTGATGAGCGTTTTGTAACGATCCTCAAAGATGTGCAACGGCAATTGCGATTGCGGAAAAAGTACAACGTTCAGCGGGAATAACGGAAGTATTTCAGAAGGAGGGTTATTCTCAACCATGTGGAAAATTTATTGCGTTGGAAAGTATAAGAGTCGTTGAGTAATTGAGATTCCGGAAACACCATACTCAACTACTCAACGACAGAACGACTCAACTACTTCATCGCCTGTTCATATCGGGCAACAACATCGTCCCAATTGATGACACTCCAGATCGCGGTAAGGTAATCGGCGCGTCGGTTTTGATATTTTAGGTAATACGCATGTTCCCATACGTCAACACCGAGCAGAGGCTTCTTTCCGTCCATGATCGGTGAATCTTGATTCGGTGTGGAAGTAATTGCAAGTTTTCCGCCGTCGACGATCAACCATGCCCAGCCGGATCCGAAACGTCCGAGACCTGCTTTGTTGAACTGCTCTTTGAATGAATCGATCGATCCGAATGTGGATGTGATCGTACTGCCGAGCTTGCTCGTCGCAGGAAACGCGACATCTTTCTTCAACTGCTGCCAGAACGTTGTGTGGTTGACATGTCCACCGGCGTTGTTGCGAACTGCTGTGCGGATCGCTTCGGGAACGGAATTCAAATTCGATATGATCTCGACTGCGGATTTCGATTGAAGGTCAGCATGTTCCTTCAATGCATTATTCAGGTTTGTAACATACGCAGCATGATGCTTGCCGTGATGGATCTCCATCGTCTTTGCGTCGATGTACGGTTCAAGCGCATCGAACGCATACGGTAAGGGAGCAAGTTCGTGTGCCATAAGTGTATTCTCCTTTTGTAGTTGATGATGTTCTAGTGCAGAAAGAGGCATTGCATTCGCCAGTGAACCGATCACCAGCGAAGCCGATGTATGAAGAAATGTGCGTCTGTTTGTTTTCATATTTTATTTACAGATTTTCCAAATCTTAAAGATTTGGAAAATCTCGCGATTCACATCCCCAGCGTTAATCGCGCTTCCTCAGACATCATACTCGGATCCCACCGCGGCTCCCAAACGATATTCACATTCGCCTGCGTAACTCCCTTGACCATCTCTGCTTTTTGCTTCACTTCCACGGGAATCACCTGCGCAGCGGGGCATGATGGTGAGGTCAGCGTCATAGTGATGTCGACAACACCGTCGTTTTTCACATCGATATCGTAGACCATTCCCATTTCATATACATTCACGGGAATCTCCGGATCGTACACAGTTCTGATCTGTTCTGTGACCTGTTCTTTCACGATCATCTTCTCCAGCGTACTGATTTCTCCCTGCCCTGTCGATTGCGGTAAATGATTCGTTTCCATAATTCTTCTCAGATGTCTGACATTTCCTAATTGTTAATTCTCAGTTGAAACACTTTTTTCTTTTTGCGTCAAGGCAGCATTCATCGTATGCCATGCCAGACTTGCACATTTGATGCGAGCCGGAAATTCTCTGACACCGGCAAGCGCGCCGAGACTTCCGAGCGATTCAATTTTTTCTTCGGGGATTTCGTCGCCAATCTTCGTCATGATGACGGAATGGTATTTTTCTAACATCTCCTTCGCCTCTTGAATGGTTGCCCCTTTCACTGCCGACGTCATCATCGATGCCGACGATTTGGAAATTGCACAGCCGCTCCCTTGAAATCCGATATCGGCAATTGTATCACCATCAAGTTTCAACCACACATGGTAATGATCCCCGCAGAGCGGATTGTATCCATCCGCATCGTGCGTCGCGTTCTCCAGCTTCTTGAAATTCCGCGGCGACTTATTATGCTCCAGTATCAATTGCTGATACAGTTCATTGACTTCGCTCACCCGAAGATCTCCTTCACCTTTTCAATACCGCGAACAAGAATGTCTATCTCCTCCTTCATGTTATACATCGACAGAGATGCTCGTGCTGTTGCCGGTATTCCGAATCTCTGCATGACAGGTTGTGTACAATGATGTCCGGTACGAATTGCAATTCCTTCTCTATCCAGAATCGTACCGACATCATGCGGATGGGCATTCTCCACCACGAAAGAGATGACGCTTGCTTTCTCTTTCGCCGTCCCAATGATCCGTAATCCGTTCACAGATTGCAATGTGTCCGTTCCGTACTCCAATAATTCGTGTTCATATTCCCTGATCGCATCGAGCCCGATCTTTTGCACATAATCGATCGCTGCACCGAGACCGATGCCGCCTGCAATATTCGGTGTGCCTGCTTCAAACTTGAACGGAAGATCGTTGAATGTCGTTTTCTCGAATGTCACGGAACGAATCATATCCCCGCCCCCTTGATACGGGATCATCTTTTCAAGCCATTCGCTTTTCCCATACAACGCACCGATACCGGTCGGACCGAAAATTTTATGCCCTGAGAAAACGAAGAAATCGCAATCAAGTTCTCTCACATCCACTTTCATGTGTGCAACCGATTGAGCACCATCGATGAGAACCGGTGTTCCATTTGCGTGCGACAGTTCGATTATTTTTTTGATCGGGTTAATTGTGCCGAGTGAATTCGAAACATACACAACAGAAACTATTTTTGTCTTCGGCGACAACATCTTCTGAAATCCATCTATGAGAAGTTCACCCTCGTCATTCATCGGAATGACTCTCAGTGTCGCTCCCCGCTCTTCACATAGCAATTGCCACGGAACGATATTCGAATGATGCTCCATCGCAGAGATGATCACTTCATCGCCGGCATTGATATGTGTTCTTCCATAACTGTGTGCAACGAGATTGATCCCGTCGGTGGTCCCTTTAGTAAAAATGATCTCTTTGCTGTCGGCAGCATTGAGAAGGTTCTTGACCTTCCCGCGTGCTTTCTCGTATTCGAACGTTGCAACTTCGCTGAGAAAATGGACGCCGCGATGGATATTGGAATTCTGCTCAGTATAATACTTGGTCAATGTGTCGAGAACGATCTGCGGTTTCTGCGTCGTTGCGGCATTGTCAAGATAGACGAGCGGCTTGCCATACACAGACAAAGTCAGGATCGGAAAATCTTTCCGTACCGTCGTTACATCGAATAATATTTCTTTTTCTAATGTGCTCATGGATTACGCGTGGACGATATCTGGTAAATTTGCGGTTCCGAGTTTCGAGCGTAAATGGTCGACCACCATAAGGTCGACGTGATGACGCAGTGCCGGGTGCACGATCTTTGCGGTCGCTTCAGCAGCAAAGCCGACCGTTAGAATTCCTTTTGCACTCTCTTCTGTGATACCGCGTGTCTTCAAATAGAAAGAATGAGATTCATTCATCCCTCCGACCGCTGCGCCGTGCGTACATTTCACATCGTCGGCAAAGATCTCCAGTTCAGGTTTCGTATCGACAATAGCAGTGTCAGACAACAATAAATTCCTGTTCGTCTGTTTCGAATCGGTCTTCTGTGCTTCCGGTTCCACGTACACTTTTCCGTTGAAGACCGCGCGTCCGTGATCGGTCAGAATTCCCTTGAAAAGTTCGTGGCTCGGGCAATTCGGATGAATGTGATGCATGAATGTATGATGATCGATCAACTGCTCGCCGGTGACAATATACAATCCGTTCAGATTGCATTCTGCCGCTTCGCCGTCGATGATCACGCTCATATCGTTGCGGGCAATAGCCCCGCCGATCGCCAATGAAAATATCCGCACATCGCTCGTTTCATGCTGATGTGCGTGGAGGTTCTCCACATGAAATGCGGACTCATTCTCCTTTTGTACTTTCACTACCTCAACGAGACTGTTTTTCTTAGCGACTATTTCAGTCACAACATTGGTGAGGTTGGTGTGATCGCCGACTGATCGGTAGCTGACGACAAAATTCACTTTCGCCCCCTCTTCAACAACAATGAGGTTGCGGATATGCGATGCGATCTGATCGCTCTCTTTTTTCGTCGAGATGAACAGCAAATGGATCGGTTTTTCCACCGCGACATTCGCCGGAACATGAACGAAAGCGCCGTCATTGATGAATGCTGTATTCAGTGCGGTAAATGGATTCTTCTGATGTTTCACGTACTTCGAAAGATACTCCCGAATAATATTCCCATGACCCGAATACGCACCGATAAGATTGCTCACGACAATTCCATTCGGAATTCCGGACAGTTGTGAATGTTCCGGCGCCAAATGGCCGTTGACAAACGTCATCACGAATTGATCTGTTCCTTCAACAAGAAAACTCTTCACGACATCCGGACCGATCTGAACGGGAGCCGATGAATATTTGAATGATCCCTTTGCGATCGGCGTAACATTCGTGTACTTCCAATCTTCTTGTTTTGTCGTTGGGAATCCCAGCTCATTGAAAACGCTCAACGCATTTTTGCGGACGTCATGAACCCATGCAGGAGCTTTGTTCGCGCCATTCTTTTCAAAGGTCTGGAATTCCGAAACGTAATGATTTTTCACTTCTGACATTCGCAGTGCTTCCTTATACAGATTGCAGCAATTCTTCTTTAATAAAATCGTACCCGTTCGCTTCAAGTTCCAATGCAAGTTCCTTACCTCCGGACTTTACGATCCTTCCGTTCACCAGCACATGGACAAAATCCGGAACGATGTAGTTCAACAACCGCTGATAATGTGTCACAACGATCGTCGCATTCTTCGGGGATTTTAATTTATTGACCCCTTCTGCGACTATCTTCAACGCATCGATATCAAGTCCGGAATCTGTCTCGTCAAGGATAGCGAGTTTCGGTTCGAGCACCGCCATCTGAAGGATTTCGTTCCGCTTCTTCTCTCCGCCGGAAAATCCTTCGTTCACTGGGCGGTTGATGAAACTGGAATCCATCTCAACGATCTTCATTTTTTCTTTGAGCAATTTCAGAAACTGCATCGAATCCAACTCTTCCTCTCCGCGCGATTTGCGGATCTCGTTCAGTCCCGCTTTCAAAAAATAACTGTTGCTCACGCCGGGAATTTCAACAGGATATTGGAAAGCAAGAAAGACTCCCGCATGCGCCCGTTTTTCAGGCTCCATATCGAGAAGGTCCTGACCTTCAAATAGTACGTGGCCATCGGTCACTTCGTATGCAGGATGTCCTGAGAGAACTTGCGCCAGCGTACTTTTACCGGAACCGTTCGGTCCCATGATTGCGTGGACTTCGCCGGCTTTTACGTTCAGATTGATCCCTTTGAGAATTTCGCGTCCGGCAACTTTTGCGTGTAAATTTTTTATTTCGATCATAGTTTTAATTCAAGTATTGTTCTTGTATCAGATTTCTCGCTGCGCTCGAAATGACAATGATTTAATATTTCTTTGCGCCTTTGCGTCCTTGCGGTAAATATTAACCAACACTTCCTTCTAACGAAATTCCGAGCAACTTCTGCGCTTCCACGGCAAACTCCATCGGAAGATTTTTGAAGACCTCTTTTGCAAATCCGTTGATGATCATCGAGATCGCGTTTTCCGTATTGATGCCCCGCTGCTTGCAATAGAAGATCTGATCCTCACCGATCTTTGACGTTGATGCTTCGTGCTCGACGCTGGATGTGGAATTTTTCACTTCGATGTACGGAAATGTATTCGCGCTGCACTTATTCCCGATCAGCATCGAATCGCACTGCGTGTAATTGCGTGAGTTGGTCGCATTCTTTCCAATATTTACCAGACCGCGGTACGTGTTGTTGCCGCGCCCCGCTGAAATTCCTTTTGAGACGATCGTGCTGCGGGTGTTCTTGCCGATATGCTGCATTTTAGTCCCGGTGTCCGCATCCTGCCGGTTGTTGACGACTGCGACAGAATAAAATTCGCCGATGGAATTATCTCCCAGCAAAATCACCGAAGGATATTTCCATGTGATCGCTGAACCGGTTTCAACCTGCGTCCACGAAATCTTTGAATACGCACCGGCACATTTCCCTCTCTTTGTAACAAAATTATAAATTCCGCCTTTGCCATCTTTATCACCCGCGTACCAATTTTGGACCGTGGAATATTTCACTTCCGCTTTTTCAAGAGCGATCAGTTCGACCACCGCGGCATGCAGTTGATTTTCATCGCGCATCGGAGCCGTGCATCCTTCAAGATAACTGACGTATGCCCCTTCGTCGGCGATGATGAGCGTACGCTCGAATTGTCCGGTGTTGGATGCATTGATGCGGAAATAGGTCGAGAGTTCCATCGGGCATCGAACCCCTTTGGGAATATAACAGAACGAACCGTCACTGAAGACTGCTGAATTCAATGCAGCAAAAAAATTATCCGAGTACGGAACGACCGAGCCGAGATATTTTTTCACAAGATCGGGATGTTCCTGTACCGCATCCGAGAAGGAACAAAAAATAATTCCTTTTTCTTTCAATGTCTCTTTGAATGTCGTCGCAACAGAAACCGAATCAAATACTGCATCGACTGCTATTCCGCTTAGTCGTTTCTGCTCTGTCAGCGAGATACCAAGTTTTTCGTACGTCTCAAGAAGAATCGGATCGACTTCGTTCAAACTGTTGAGTTTCTTTGCCTGTTTCGGCGCAGAATAATAACTGAGCGACTGATAATTGATCGGCGGATATTTTAAGTTCGACCAATGCGGCTCTTCCATGGTCAACCAAGCGCGGTATGCCTTCAACCGCCATTCGGTCAGCCATTCCGGTTCATTCTTCTTTTTGGAAATTGTCCGTACGACATCTTCACTCAATCCCGGTGGGATCGTGTCTGCTTCAATATCGGTCGTAAAACCGTACTTGTATTCTTTACCGACTAATTCTTCAATTGTTTCTGCCATTGTTGCCTCAAAATAATTTCAAAGTTCGTCCGCGACCAGAAGGTGGCGGCTACACTCCAAACGAACTGCCGCATCCACACGTTTTGGTCGCTTGCGGATTGTTGAAGACAAAACCCCGTCCATTCAAGCCGTCGGTAAAATCAAGCGTCGTACCGGAAAGATAGAACATGCTTTTCTGATCGATGATGATTTTCACACCATGCTTCTCAAGGATGATATCCTTTTCTTTGATGTTATCATCGAACGCGAGCACGTAGGAAAGACCAGAGCATCCGCCCCCTTTTACGCCGAGACGAAGTGCATGGTTCTCCGGTATGTTGTTCGTTTTCTTGATCGTGAAAACTTCTTGTGCGGCTCGTTCAGTCAGGATGAGATCATCCTCTAAAACCGGCGCCTGTTGTGTCATTACTTCTGACATAGCAATCTCCTTTTATGCTGATTTCTTTAATGAAAAATCGGGATAATTTAATACCCAGGTATTCGAATTTAATTTCTTGAGAACATTCTTCTTTTCCAGATGCAATGCTATTTCCCGGGCAACTTGTTCTGCTTCCGATTGACCCACAGAGACCTTTTTCTTCTTGAGGAACTCCATCACGGAAAAATGCAGGTCGCGAAGAAACAAATTTGAAAGATGATAGAGTGGTGTCCGAGTCCGCATGAACTGTAGAAACTCTACTTGGTTGCCGATAATGTATTGCGATTTTTTGAAATTGATATTCATTACACACCTTCCAGTGAATACGTGCGCAAGGCACGAACTGCATGACTGAATCGTTCTGCTGCGAAATCAACTTCTTCTTCTGTTGTAAACCTGCCGAGCCCGAATCTGATTGTCGATCGCCCATCTTCCGGGGTTAATCCGATAGCGCGTAATACGTGTGAGTAGTCTGTGTCGCCAATCTCTTCAGAAACACACGCAGAGCCAGCCGATACGGCGACATCTTTTATTTCGGTCATCAATTGATCGCCCCGAACTCCGTGAAATGTAATGTTCAGATTGTGAGGCAATCGTTCCGTCGGATGACCGTTGAGAGATGTTTGTTCAATCTTCAATAATTTATCCTTCAATCTATTTCGCAAATTCAAAATACGAAGATTTTCACCTTCCATTTCACCTATTGCGATCTGAACCGCTTTCCCAAATCCGACAATGCCGGGCACATTCAATGTTCCTGAGCGCACTCCATGTTCGTGTCCCGCACCGTCCATCTGCGTTTGAATAGCGACACGCGGATGATGAGAACGAACGTACAACGCTCCGACGCCCTTCGGTCCGTACATTTTGTGCGATGCGAAAGAAAGAAGATGGATGTTCATTCTCTTTACATCATTTGAAAATTTTCCAACCGCCTGTGTTGCATCGGTGTGGAAGATGATCCCTCTCTCTGCGCACAATGTTCCAATTTCTTCAATTGGCTGGATCGTTCCGATCTCGTTATTTGCCGCCATGATCGAAACAAGTATCGTCTTGTTCGTGATTGCTTTTGAAACATTCTCGACATTGACTTTACCGAATGTGTCAACAGGAAGATATGTAACGTCAAAACCTTTTTGCTCAAGTCGTTTGCAAGAATCAAGGACGCATTTATGTTCGATCTGCGTCGTAATGATGTGATTCCCTTTTTCCCGTAAACTTTCCGCGACGCCTTTAATAGCAAGATTGTTCGATTCGGTCGCTCCGCTGGTAAAAATTATTTCATGCGGCTCTGCATGGATTGCCTCAGCAATTTTTCTCCGTCCGTTTTCAACCGCTTCTTTCGCGATCCACCCAAAACGATGTTGTAAACTTGCGGCGTTGCCAAAATGCTCGGTGTAAAACGGCATCATGGCATCCAACACGCGAGTATCAACCGGCGTTGTTGCATGATAATCCATATAGACGGGTGATTTCATCATAATTTATTTTAGACTTTCCAAATCTTTTAGATTTGGAAAGTCTCTGCTTAAACAATCTCCGAAACTTTCATCGATGCAAAGACATGCTCAAGATTGTGTTGAATTTTTCCAAGCGGATTTTTTATTGTACAATTCAAATAGATCGAACAATTTTCCGGCGCTTCTGAAAAGCATTGTGCAATTCCAACCTGCGTACCTTCAACGACACCGATTACATCCATCACAGAAATATCATTTGCACTTCGCGCAAGCGTGTATCCACCCATCGCACCTTGATGCGACATGATCAATTTTCCTCTCGTCAACTTCTGCATCACCTTTGCCAGCACTTCGTTGGGAATGTTATACTTGTCCGAGATTTCCTTCACGGTTGAGATCTGGTTATTCAACGACGCAATATGCCGTATCGCAATCAGACCATATTCAACTTTCTTCGATAACTTGAGCATAATTCAAATACGACTATTGAAGTCCTATTTCATTCCAAAAAAAGAGAAGAACTCGAATCTATTAACAACAATGACAATACTTTTGTTTCGATTGTTCTTCTGACTGGATAAATATAACTGATTTTGGTCTAAATTGAAAGAATTTTTGGGGAAAAAATTTAAGAATCTTGGCTTGGAATTTGCGATATTTCAAATGTAAATACGAGGTAAATATACACTGCAATCAATTGTAATATTAAAATTATGACAACAACACAGTTATCTGACATTTTAGGGGACATACAATTAACCAAAAAAGATGCTGACGGAATCCATACTATCGCTGTCATCGGGCTTGGCGTTATGGGTCAAGGAATAGCACAGACCATTGCAACCGCCGGCATAGAAGTAATTGCGGTTGAAAAATCGGAAAAGCGGCTGCATCATCAACTCAAATACCTTGATGAATCGCTGGATAATGAGATTCATCGGTGGACAATGACGAAAAGCGAAAAACGGGCGATACTTGCCCGCATCAAAGGGAACACGGAACTTTCGGCGGTCGCTGCTATTCCTATGGTGATCGAAGCTGTCGATGAGAATTTCGAATTGAAGAAAAAATTGTTCCATGAACTCGATACGCTCTGCGACCCGAACACGATTCTAATTTCAAACACTTCCACATTAAATCTCTCCAAACTCGCCTCTTCAACAAAACGGGCTGACAGAGTGATCGGCATGCATTTTTTGAATCCCGTCCCGAAAGTACCGCTGGTTGAACTTGTGCGCGGGATGAAAACATCCGATGAAACATTCAATGCTGTAAAAAAACTGGCGCAGCGACTCGGTAAAACTCCGATCGAAGTTTTCGAATATCCCGGATTTGTGACAACTCGCATCATCATCCCTTTGCTGAACGAAGCGATGTATATTTTAATGGAAGGTGTTGCGACTGCGGAGAGCATTGATACGGCGATGCGGCTTGGATATGAATTCCGATACGGTCCTTTGGAACTCGCCGATATGATGGGACTGGACGAAGTGCTTGCCTGGATGGATTCACTCTTCCATGAACTTGGCGAGGCAAAATATCGTCCGTGCCCTCTCCTCAGACAAATGGTCCGTAAAGGAAAGCTCGGCAAGAAGACCGGCGAAGGATTTTTCAAATACGATGACCACGGAAAAAGAATTGCGGAGTAATTTTTGTTTCGGGGTTCAGGTTTCAGGTATCACGCTCTAATCAAAATTACTACTTACAGCGTGAAACATGAAACAATATACAAGCATATTATTCAACTTAGAAAAGAAAATTAAATGAACATATTAGTTTTAAATTGCGGCAGTTCTTCGGTGAAGTACCAACTTATCGATGTGGATAAAAAAATCTTCCTTGCAAAAGGGAGCGTTGACCGCGTCGGCATGAGCGGCGCGGTACTGACGAACCAACGCGCTGATGGTGATGAAATAAAAATCACCGGCGATATTCTTGACCATACGATTGCAATCGAATATATTCTTGCCGTGTTGTTGAGCAAAAATCACGGAGTCATTTCATCGAAGGGCGAAATCCATGCAGTCGGTCATCGTGTGGTGCACGGCGCGGAAACATTCAGCGGCTCAGTGCTGATCACGGACGAAGTGATCAAAGGGATCCGCGATAATTTTGAGATTGCACCGCTGCATAATCCGCATAACCTTCGTGGCATTAACGCATGTCAAACACACCTGCCCAACATACCTCAAGTGGGGGTGTTTGATACAGCATTCCATCATGAAATCCCGGCATATGCGTATGTGTATGGGATCCCATACTCCTTTTACACACAGCATAAGATCCGGCGATATGGATTCCACGGATCGAGTCATGCGTTCGTCGCAATTCGTGCATCAGAGCTCTTAAAGAAGGATATTAAAAAATTGAAACTCATCACGTGCCATCTCGGCAACGGATGCAGCATCACGGCGATTGATAAAGGGATTTCAATCGACACATCGATGGGATTTACCCCTCTTGAAGGATTGCTGATGGGAACGCGAAGCGGTGACGTCGATCCTTCGGTTATCCTGTACGTCATGGCAAAGGAAGGATTGAATTATTCCGAGGCGAATACATTGCTGAACAAGCACAGCGGACTGCAAGGAATTTCCGGCGTCAGCAGCGACATGCGCGAAGTCATTACCGAGATGAATGAAGGAAACAAAAAAGCAAAATTGGCATTCGATGTTTTCTGTTACAGGATCAAGAAGTACATCGGCGCGTACGTGGCTGCACTCGGCGGACTGGATGCACTTGTGTTCACAGGCGGAATCGGTGAAAATAGCCCTGATGTGCGCAAAGCGGTCTGTGAAAATATGGAATACCTCGGGATTGATATCGACAAAACAGCGAACAGTTCAAAGGAAAAAGAGAAACCGATTCACACATCGAAATCTCAGGCAAGCGTATTCGTGATTCCCACAAATGAAGAGTTGATGATCGCAATGGAAACGAAAGAGGTTGTGAAAACGCTCAAGAAGAAATAAAAATCATTGTGAAAATAAAAAAAGCCGCCGGAGCAACCCTCCGCGGCTTTTTTTATTGGATGCTGTTTACCACTACTTTTGAGGAATCATCACAGCGACAAATCGCGCTCCTCCCTGAGCTCCCTTCACACGAAGCATCAAAGCATCACCCGGCTTTTTGGATTTCACAATTTTTTCCAATTCAGCAACGCTGCCGACCATCTTTCGATCAGCTTCAAGGATGATGTCATTTTCTCTCAATCCTCGGTTGAATGCCTCACTGTATGTTTTCACTTCGCCAACTAATACGGTGCTGTTTACATCCCTCTCTTTCAACATTCGCGCGTCGGCTTTCCGGACAGAGAATCCGAGCGATTCAAAGTCGATCGACTTTGAGGATGCTTCCTCAACGGATGCCCCTTCCTCATTGTCATCTCCTGAATTATTCGATGCCACGTCCCGTTCTGTCCGAGGCTTCAGCGTGACAGATTTCTCGATCTTCTTTTCGTCACGCCAGATCATCAATTTCACTTTGTCGCCGGGATGTTTGCTGGCAATGTACGCTTGTAATTCATTCGGCGCTTTCATCGGTTTGCCATCGATCGAAAGGATAATGTCACCGGCGCGAACGCCCGCCGTCTTTGCCGCTTCACCGACAACTTCCTGAACAAAAACACCTTCCGCTTTCTCAAGTCCATTTGCTTTTGCAAGTGTTTCATCAACCTGAGATATTGAAACACCGATGTACCCTCTTTCAACTTTTCCGTGAAGGATCAGATCTTCAGCCACACTTTTTGCGAGATTGATCGGGATAGCGAACGAGTATCCTTGATACCGCTGGTTCGTCGTTGCAATGGCTGTATTAATGCCTATCACTTCTCCATTGATATTGACAAGTGCGCCGCCGCTGTTTCCCGGATTTACTGCGGCATCAGTTTGAATAAAATTCTCTACGCCATAACTATCCGCTATGATGCGGATGCTCCGTCCGATATAACTGATAATACCTGCTGTTACAGTTGAGGTCAAGCCCAGCGGATTGCCGATTGCGAGTGCCCATTGACCAACTTGCACATCGTCAGAATTGCCGAGTGCAGCGACAGGAAGATCGCTTGCTTCTACTTTGATGACCGCAACGTCGGTCAAGGGATCTGTGCCGACAAGATTCCCTTTGAATCGGCGCGTGTCATTCAATACGACTTCTATTCCGCCATCAGCGGAATTCTCGATAACATGATTGTTTGTGATAATGTATCCGTCTTTCGATACGATCACTCCGGATCCGGCACCCTGCGATTGTTCGTCGGGCTGACGGAATCTGAAATCGGGAAAGAATCTGAAAAATTCTTCACCGTGCGGATTCTGCCGGGCTTTTGTTGTGACGACGACCGAAACCACAGATGGCGTCGCTTCCTTTGATACTTTTACAAAAGCATCGTTGGCGGCTTGCAAGTTCAGATCGGTCTTTTGTACTTTCTGATCGGAACCGAGCTTCACGCTCTTTTGCTGCGCAAAACCGAATTCAGTCCCACCGAGATCGGAAACGAGCACCGCTCCGAAAATGGCTCCGATGGTAATGAAGATGAACGCTGCGAATATGGAACGTTTCATAAATTGTTTCTCCTGCTTGATTGTAGCGAATACAATTATTGTGTCGAATATAACAACGAAAGAGATTTCAAAGTTCTGGAACCTTCACTATGGTAACGAAGATACGATTCCAATGTTGCAATTAAATCATTTTTTACATTTGACGAAAGTGCTAATGATGAAGCTTGTTTTATTTCATTCTCTTGAAGATAGTAAAGAGACTTGAGCATCCCCCCGGATACTTTTGTCCCGTTTGTTTGAAGATCACCAGTACAATCTGAACATGTCATCGTTCCATCTGAGAGTCGCAGAAACGCATGAGTAACATCCAATTCGTCAATAGATTTTTGGCAAACGGAACATTTCTGAAGATTCATACCGAATCCTAACTCCCCGAAAAGTTTCATCATGAATGAGAGGAGTACATTCACGTGATTCTTTTCCGCTGCATTCACCGCAGTAAGTGATTCCGTGAGCAACTCATACACCTTTCCATTCCCGTCTTCATCGTGCATGACCATACTGACCAGTTCAACCACTGCAAGCCCGCAATACATCCGCTCTTGATTTTCCTGAAGTCTATTCAGCACAACTGCGATCTCGCTCTTGGAAAGAAGATGCAAATCTTTATGCTCTTTCTTGTACAGCACAATCGATGCAATAGTCATCGGTTCAAGTGATGAACCGAATTTATTCTTCTGACTTCGAACTCCTTTGGCGACGACCTTTATCTTGCCGAACTTTTTCGTGTATACCGTGACGATCTTGCTTGTGTCGCGGTAATTCATTCCATGAAGAATGACCCCTTCCGTTTCGACGATCATCGGGGCACCGCCTGCCGCAACGATTCAATATATGGCGGACGATGAATTCCCTTTTCAGTGACAATCGCTGTGATATAATCATTCGGAGTTACATCAAATGCGGGTGCAAATACTTTTGCCCCCTTTGGAGCGGTACACAATCCCGAAAAGGATGCAACCTCATCCACACCTCGTTCTTCAATTTGAATCTCGTTCCCGGAGGTCAATGAAAGATCGATCGTTGACGTTGGTATAACGACATAAAAATGAATGCCGTGTTCTTTTGCAAGAATTGCAAGATTATATGTCCCGATCTTGTTTGCTGTATCGCCATTCGCAACAACTCTGTCCGCACCAACGATTACTACATCAACATTCTTTTGTTTGATTGTCCATGCTGCAGAATTATCGGTAATAAGCGTCGCAGGAATATTCTCCTTTTCCAATTCACACATTGTCAGCCGCGCACCCTGCAATAATGGACGAGTCTCATCAACATAGACAGATATTTTCTTCCCTGCTTTATGTGCGGTTTTAATCACCCCGAGACCTGTCCCGATCCCTCCTGTGGCAAGTGATCCGGAATTACAATGCGTGAGGATGGTTGCACCCGATTCGATCAATTGTGCACCGAAGATTCCCATTGACTCGCACATCCGGCGATCCTCATCGTGAATTGCTTTGGCTTCAGATTCCAGTATGTCAAAGAGCGTGTAGGCGTTATTCGTAGAGTTTAGACGAAGAACATTCCGCATTCGTTCCAATGCCCAAAAAAGATTTTTTGCCGTCGGTCTTGTTTTTTCGAGCAACGATGTTGACCGATGAAATTGCTCAAGAAATATTCCCGCCGAAGAATGTTTATGCTGGTGCAGACCGAGCAATGTTCCATACGCAGCGGAGATTCCGATGAGCGGCGCTCCGCGCACTTTTAGTTTAACTATCGCTTCCGCAAGCACATTGATATCTGAGGTCTCGACATATTTTTCATCATTCGGCAGCGCGGTTTGATCGAGAAACCGGACTTTGTCGCCACACCATTCAATCGAACGTATCATTCAACTATCCATAAAGTCAAACTCCCGCAGAGCGCGGGAGTGTTCATTGAAAAAATCTCTCTCTTTACTCTTCAAACCTGGATAACTCTTTGAATGCTCTAAACCGATCCTGAATTTTCAAATAAGTCAAATCACGCAATCCATCCACGGAAACTTTTTCCACACAGAACGAAGCCATCGCACTTCCGTAAATAACGGCGCGCTTAAAATTCTCATACGACAGGTCGTCCGTCTTTACCAGCCATGCGGTGAATCCTGCGGCAAACGTATCCCCTGCCCCGGTGGGATCGAAAATATCTTCCAACGGATATGCCGGTGCGGAAAATACCTGATCTTCGTGAAACAGCAATGCTCCGTGTTCACCTTTCTTTATGATCAACGTCTTCGCACCCATTGCGCGTATCTTCCGTGCCGCTCGCAATAGATTCGGTTCGTTGGTCAGCAGCCGTGCTTCGGAATCGTTCAATATGAATGCATCGAACATCGGAAACGTCTTGATGAGTTCGTCACGTTTCGTATCGATCCAAAAATTCATCGTATCGCCGACGACGAGTTTCGGTTTTTCAACTTGCTCAAGTACCCGCCGCTGCAAAACAGGATCAATGTTGCCAAGGCAGATATATTTGGATTTCTTATATGACTCCGGAATTTTCGGATTGAATTTTTCGAAGACGTTCAAATTCAATGCAAGCGTATCGCGGTTGTTAAGATCGTGATGATATCGTCCTGTCCAATGGAATGTTTTCCCGTCTTTCACAATTTCCAATCCTTCAAGATCGATGTGACGTTCTTTCAAAAAATTTATTGCTTCCTGGGGATAGTCACCGCCGACAATGCCGACCAATCTCACATTTGGGGTAAAGTAACTTGCTGCAACGGCGATGTAGACCGCTGAACCTCCGAGTACATTAACTGCTTTTCCGAACGGTGTTTCGATATCATCAATAGCAACAGAACCAACAACTAAAAGACTCACTGATACTCCTTATGGTTTGTTAGATTTGTAGATCAATTGTGGCGGACGGGCGGTCGTCCTGAACGGTCCGATCGACAACAGACGAAGTTGTTCGTCGGTAAGACTATGCGATGCAAACAGGATCACTCCCTGCACATTCTGTTCCCGGCATTTTTCAATTTGCTGAAGTAAGTTTAAAGGTGTCATCTGCATAGAAGGCGCCAGACCGACATACAGCGGAAGTTGTTCCCCGGCTGTAGCACGTACTTTTGTAACAGTCTCACCGACCCAATCTGCGTTCGTTGAATATGCCATCGGGACAAGGGCATTCACATATCCTTTGTTCGCCCACTCGCTCCAATTCTGCATTTTTGTTTTTGCCGCCTCCTCAATATCGGGAAAAATGTCCGCGGATAAAAGCACTTCAGGATTTTCCCACCGGATCTTTTTCACAAAATTTGTGATCACATCCTCGCGCCACTGCTGCCACGCTGCCCACTGTTCAGGATGATCCGAAGGATTGATCTCCATCGGATCGACTCCTGATACTTTCTTGAATTCCGTCCGGGAATATTCGCCATAATCAGACGACTCTTCCAGCGGAACATTCGTGGGATACCGGATATAATCGAGTTGCAGACCTGAAATATCAGGATATAACATTCTCACTTCCTTATACAGCGAAGCGACATACTCCTGTGCTTCGGGGAGTGCGGGATTCAAAAAGATGTACCCCGCTTCCGCTTTCGAGACCTTCTCTCCGTTTCGTTTCACCAACTGCCATTCGGGATGTTTTGCGAGAATTGAAACTGAACTTGTATCGCCGCCTGCCGAAGCAATACCAATAAAGAATGTATGGATCCACGCATGAATCTCAATGCCATACTTCTTCCCCTCATCGATAAATGCACGAAGAGGATCGAAACCGGTGAATTCTCTTTTCTGTTGCGTAATGAATCCGGGATAGATCGTTTCTCCATTCCAGATCGTTTCAACGAACATCATATTGAATCCGGCATCGGCATACCGTTTCATCAATGACGCGATCTCTTCGCGGCTCTTTTCCTTTGGACGATGCCAGATACCTCTTCCTTCGACGGAAGGAGAAAGTGTCATCCGATACTCGACCTCATCGAGCAGACGCATTCCTTGTTCATATAATGCAGAATCTACCATGAGGTGGGATGCAACACTTGTGTCGCCGCGGATCACACTCAGCGTATCGATGATCCGTCCCAATATCAGATGTTCGTCATTCGAAAGATGCGACCGGATCTTCTCATACTTCTGTCTCAATTCTTTCCGGCGCATGTCCGTATAGATCCTGAACGATTCAAGATCGAACGTCACACTGATCAGCGTATCGGACAAAAATATTTTTGAACCGATGCGCACGTTGTTCGTGAGAAATATCCTTGCACGCCCGTGCCCCGAAATGATGTATTCGTCCTTGTGAATTGCAGAATTATTCCCCCCGATCTTTATGACGATATTATTTTTGACTGTCGCTTCGGTTCCCCATTGATTGGTGCCGGTTGTCGGCCTGCCATACTCGGAAGTGTACACGATGAGTTGATGTTCGCCTCTGCCGCCGGGATAATCGCGTGTATTTTTGGGGTCTATCGCTGTGACGGGGTAAGAACGTTCTTCGACCTGAGCAGCAAGGAATCCAAACAGGAAAATTATGGATGCAAAATATCTCACAGGACAATCTCTGAAAACTCAGCCGCTTTTGATCCGCGAACTATATAATCATGCACTATTTGCAGTGCTTCTCTCTGTCCGGGCCAAACGCACAATTGTTTTGCTTTTTCGATGTTGCACCAAACGAATTGATGGTGCTCGTGGGATAATATAGGATCGGATTTTGGAGGAACTTGGGCTGCAAAGACGACCGTGTGATTGAGCATATCGTACTTCACTGAAAAAAAAGTATTCACATGCGGAACGATCCAGAACTTCTGAGGGTCGTATCCGGTTTCTTCCTTCAACTCGCGCAGCGCCCCTTGCAATGCCGTTTCCCCTTTTTCAATTGAACCGGTCACAATTTGCCATGCGTCAGGATACAAACGCTCAGATTTTGACCGACGCAGCATCAGATAGAGCGGCTCTTTGTTCTCAAACGAGAAAATGCAGACTTCGACGATATTACAAACTATGCTTGCCATTATTTCTTTCGATATGATATGGTTTCTTTTATTAACTCATGGTACGCAGAACAAGAAAAACGGTCATGGTGAGCAAGGCGCAGACTAAAT
>JACPGG010000025.1:3607-17848 GCA_016182545.1 Ignavibacteriales bacterium | reverse complement strand
TCTAATAGAAAAAAAATAAATTTGTAAAATATTTTAATTACCTTTCTGCTCCATTAATATCTAATAATCTTCTTGCATAGTAAAGAGCTTTTTCTATATTCATCTACACCAATCACATCCACCAATAAATCAGAACGGATCAGATTCCATGATCAAACGCTACTCTGTTCTTTGTACCACCCTGAGCATCCTCATCTCACTCAATCTATTAATTGCTGGCACCACCGGAAAAATATCAGGTAAAGTGACAGATTCAAAAACCGGTGATGGGATTCCCTCTGCCATTGTCACCGTGATCGGTTCGACGTTAGGTGCTGCAACCGACGCGAACGGAAACTATGTCATCGTGAATGTTCCGCCGGGAACATATTCCGTTTCTGTCAGTTATATCGGCTACCAATCAACGCGTGTCAACAACGTGGGCGTCAATGTTGACTATACGACGACGCTCAATATTCAATTGCGGGAGTCCGCTGTAGAGTTGGGAGAATTTGTGGTTGAAGGGGAACGCAACCCGCTCATTCGTCAGGATCAGACAAATCCGGTTATAGCAGTGACATCGGAAAATATTCAAGCGCTTCCGGTAACGAGTATCAGCGAAGTGATCGGATTGCAAGCGGGAGTTGTTACATCAGATGACGGTGCGCTCCATGTGCGGGGTGGACGATCGAATGAAATATCTTTCACATTGAATGGAAAATCCGTAAATAATCCGTACGAGAATTTCAGTTCGATTGGTGTGGCAACAAACGCTGTACAAGAGGTGACTGTCTCAACCGGAACGTTCAGTGCCGAGTACGGAAACGCATTGAGCGGCGTGGTCAACTATGTGACAAAAGAGGGAGGGGCAAAAAATACAGGCAGTTTTCGGGTCTTTTCCGGCGATTACTACAGCAATAACGAGAATGTTTTTTCCCATATAAAAGATATCGATGCATTCAACAATTCCCGTGTTGAAGCAACGTTCGGCGGACCAACATTTCTGGATGACCTGACCTTCTATGCTTCGGGAGTGTATGACAGAGGAAAAGGATATCTCTACGGTACAAGACTGTATAATACAACCGATTTTTATGTCACGAGAGATGAATTCACCGAAAGGATCGCATATCTTGATTCAATAGGAAATCCTTTTCCAGACCCCAACAATCCCGGTTTCCCTTTCTATGCGAATGACCCCAGATTGGGAAGGAACGATCAACCGTATTACTTCAATCCTCTCAATAGAAGCATACTGTACCAACACCTCGGATTCTTTCAGCGACCCGTTTTAAGTTCACAGGATTCTCTCGGTGCCCCCTCGGGAGATGGTGGACTGGTTTCCATGAATCCGAGCGAATCGTACAATATTCAGGGGAACATTACTTATCGCATAAGTTCGACGATGAAAATAAAGTATGAAGCGGTGTACGATAATGGAAAAAGTCAGAGCGCTTCATCGTATTATAATTCGTATAGATTCAATCCTGACGGGCGCCCGACCAATTACAGTAACGGCTTGCTGCAGTCGCTCGATTGGACGCACACACTCAGCAATTCCATCTTCTACACAGTTAAATTATCGGTCAGCGATTCTGAAGATAAAACCTATACGTATGAAAATCTTAATGATCCGCGATATCTCCCTGCTTTTTATCAAACGCCGCTGCCAATCGTCGGATTCCTCACAGGTGGTACTTATTTAGGACGGACGTTCAGGACGTTACGAACGATCGGAGGGAAATTTGATCTCCAGGCACAGTTGTTTGAAGACCATGAAGTGAAATTTGGCGTCGAGGTTCGCCGTCATGAACTGCAATTGGAAGATTACGCTGTGGAATTCTATGATGTCACAAATCCGAAACGTGTTATCCAAAAATTTACGGATGTGTACAGCGACAGTTTGAGATATGCTGCACGAAAACCTGATGCCCAGTCCGGTTATACATTCTACAAAAAAGAGCCCCTCCAATTTTCGGCATATATACAAGATAAGATTGAATTGGAATCATCACTCATCCTCAATGCCGGCGTCCGGTATGAATATTTCGATCCGAGCTCAAAATACAACCCGAATCTGAGCAGCGCGATTGCAAACAGGGAAAACTCATTTTTCCTCAATCAAGATCTTACCAGTGCAAAACCTGATCATACGATCAGCCCGCGTGTCTCTATTGCCTATCCGATCACAGATCAAGGTGTTATCAGGTTCTCGTACGGGCATTTTTATCAGATCGGTAACTTACAGCGGCTCTATACAAACAATAATTTCAGAGTTGCCGATGCGCAGCCGATTTTCGGAAATGCGGAAGTCAAACCCCAGCGGAGCGTTCAATACGAGATAGGTCTGCAGCAGGGATTGACACCCGATCTTCGTCTTGAATTAGTCGGATTCTACAAAGATGTTCGCGACTATATTTTCAGACAGATCGTCTATTCGATCAATGGACGGGACAGATACGAAGCACTCACAAATCTTGATTATTCAAATACACGGGGAATTACCATATCGTTGTATCAACGCAGGATTCCGGGAACATTGTTCTCATCCTCGATCGATTATACATTCTCAGTTGCCGAAGGAAACAGGACTGAACCTCGCGAAGATTTCTTCTTCAGCGAGAAGTCGGGTAAGAGTGCTGAAACATTCCTTGTTCCTGTTAGTTTTGACAGGACCCATGTTCTCAATGCATCTCTCAATTTTAGTGAACCGGATGATTTTAGTATCAGCAATATTTTGCGATTGCAATCAGGTGCGCCGTACACGGCGAGCATCCCCGCAAGTTTGGCGACGCAGTTGTCCCGATTCATACAAAATAGTTCCACCAAACCTTTACAATGGTCGGTCGATCTGAAAGCAGAAAAATATTTCATGATTGAAGGATTGAAATATTCACTTTTTCTTCAAGTCGACAACATTTTTGATGTGCAAAATGAGATCGATGTCTATTCGAACAGCGGCGATGCACTCTATAATGCAAATCAGGTTGCAAATCCGACAGAGTTTCAAGAGATCAGAACGCGGATCGGCAAAAATCATGTCGGATTGCCGCCGCTCTCTACTATCGACAAATACTATTTGGATCCGCGCAACGTCAGCAGGCCTCGGTTGGTACGTTTCGGTCTCTCCGTTATTTTCTAATTGTTCATGAAGAAGGAAAGTCTACTTATGAGAAAAAGTTTTATGCTGGTTGTTATCGTTACTTGCGGACTGATGTTTGCCCAGGAGAAACAGATTGATTTTCGAACGGCAGACGTAAAATTATTGAATAGGCAGCAATTGAGGGAGTATCAACGATGGCGTGACGAACAGTTCCGGATGTTGAAGTCCACCGGTCTTCAATCCGAAGTGAAGAGTCTTGTTATCCAGGGAAATAAAATTCGTTCCATCATCTATAACACCGGAGCGATCAGCAATCCCGGAGTGTTGGGCAACGTTCTGGATCTTGTGTGGAACGGTTTGGGGTACGGATATGAATTTGGACCGTTAGTTGCAGCGCGTGTGCCTAAAGCGGCGAACCCGATCGACTCGGTGAATTTTGTCGTTGATGGATTTGGTGGATCAAGCAGGAGTACTGCAGACGGCGATTTCGCCCCCGACGGTGTGACGAAATGGGGATGGCTTCCCAAAGCAGGATTGTCTGCACCCGGACAGAATGATCTGGCAAGCTGGGGTGCACGTACTTCCGATTTGAGGATACGTCCGAAATCATGGCCTGAGAGTTGGTATAATTCTGTGCTTGGTGAGTATGTTTATCCTTCGTTCTTAGGGGGCAATTCAACTGTCCCGGATGAAGAAGTATACTATATAGTCGATGATTCTACCGATGCAGAGTTCGATTACTATCCATTTACAACCGATCTTTCCAGACGCGGGCTTGGAATAAATCTTGAAGTGAGGTCATTCCAATTTGCCAATCCGCTTGCGGAAGATATTATTTTTTTAGTGTACAGTGCAGAGAACGATCCAAAGTCAAAACCTTTGCCTAAAGTTTTCTTCGGGATGTTCGGCGATCCGCACATCGGTGGTCCGAATAATTTTTCTGACGATGCCGCTTCATTTATTCCTGCGCGCCCATCCGGTATTGCCGCCTTCGATGCATTATTGAATGTCGATGGAAAACTGACCTCGCAATTGTCCCGGAACATCGTTTATAGTTGGGATCCCGACGGCAAAAGTGATATTCCCTCGATCGTTCCCGGATACTTTGGGTATAAATTTTTAGAGAGTCCAAACAACAGCAACGATGGGATTGATAATGATGATGACGGTATCATCGATGAAAATCCGAACAACGGCAAGGGATTTGAGATCAACGGAATTTCAATTCCATTGACGACCGGCATAAATGATACGCTGAAATACAAAGCATTGTATGGAAATCCAAAGCCTCGATGGTCTGGCGATGAAGACGGTGATTGGGATAAGGAGCGTGATGATCTTGGTGTTGACGGAATTTTTGGAACGAGTGATGAAGGTGAAGGGGATGGCTTTCCGTCACAGATGTTTTTTGCGGATGTGAACGGAAACGGCAAGTACGATTCCGGCGAACCGAAAGATTCGATACCACAACAGGGATATACCTGGGGCGGGTCAGAACCAAATTTCGGTTTCAGAGATGTCAACGAATCGGACCAGATTGGTTTGAGAAGTTTCTGGTCGTTGCCATGGGGAGGGAATAACCGTCCGAAAAACGATAATCTCATGTACAATTCAATTGCATCTGAATTCGATACCGCTGCTTTGGCATATCTTTATACAACTGATCCGGCAAACCTCGGAGATTATATTTTCTTATACGGCTCAGGACCATTCCACCTCGATCCGGGGGATCGCCAGCGTTTCTCCATTGCATTGTTGATGGGATCGGATATCAAAGACCTGTTGTTGAACTCCGAGACTGCGCAGCTCGTTCTGCAAGCAAACTACCGGTTTGCACAACCGCCTCCGAAACCGAAAGTTACCGCTGTTCCAGGCGACGGAAGAGTAACTCTCTACTGGGACAATGCTGCAGAAAGCACAACCGATCCATTTACGGGAAAAAAAGATTTTGAAGGATACAAGATTTACCGCAGTCAAGATTATACATTCTCGGATGTGTTTACGATAACCGATGGGAACGGCTACCGGTTTTTAGGGAAAGCGCTGTACGATGATAAAGCACGACGCTCTGCACAATGGCATCGACCGTGGACAGCATCCGAGCAGGAACGATATGCGGGTGGTTTCCATCCAGTCGAATATCGCGGACGGTTCATAAAATATTATATGGGAGAGCCGAGCGACACCTCTGGGTTGCGTCATGAATATGTCGATTCGACTGTGACGAACGGAGTCACATACTATTACGCCGTGGTATCGTTTGACCATGGCGATGATAGTTTGCAATTGCCGCCGTCGGAGAGTCAATCAATTATTCAACGTGATGCTATCAGCCAGGAATTTAAATTTGATGCAAATACTGCTGTCGCTGTTCCCAATGCAATCGCAAAGGGCGTCACAGACTCCCGCTCCGAACTTCAGCAAGGTATGACGTTTATGCATACAAAAGGTGCAAGCACGTCGGCTTTCAAGTTCAAAGTTCTCAATGCATTGGATATGAAGGACGCATCGTACGGTATTTCGTTTGCAAAATCACTGATTGGCTCGGATTCTGTTATTGCATATAGCATCCTGCGAAAAAGTGCGTTTATAGAACAATTTACAGGTAACGAAAGCTTATTTGTCAATTTACTTCACAAGAATATTGTATTGTCAAGTGTTCGGATCTTCGATGGAAAGGATACCAATGCTCAGATAATTTCACCGGCTTCTTTTGTAGTGGACTCTGCAAATGGCAGATTGCGCGCTACTGCCACCGGCGTGTTGTTGAAAACCAAAACATACACAGTATCGTACCAGTTTTATCCTATCGCACGAAGCGGATTCTATAAAGAGAATGATTCCAATCCGGTGTTTGACGGCATTCGAATTTACGCATTGAACGATTCGTTATCAATTGACCAGAGCAATTCAGGATTCGAACTGAAGACAGGATTCGTAAACGTCACACATAACATCTCATCAAATTATTCCGGCTTCCCCGTGAAACTGCTACCGGTGGATATACGATTGACATTCAGCCAGACTCTTGGAGATACCATTACAGATACATTATCGGCACTACGCGGTGATTATGCTGCGCCGGTCGATTCATTCAGGAATGCGCTCGCACAGTCACAGTTCGTGAGAGTACCGTTCAAACTGGAGAATGCTACTGATACCACTAAATTTACCGTCCTTATTGTCGAGCGGTCAGGGAAATTTAACAAAGCACGTCGATGGGATTTGGGTGAGGACATATTGATCATCGCTCCCGGCACGGCTAATAACATTTTCTTCAATATCCGGTTCATTAAAAATATTGATTCGTTGATGCTAATCTAAAGAATGTATATGTAGTTCCTAATCCCTATGTCATCAGCAGTGCGTTTGAACAACCGACAGTACGCCAGGATCTGCGCGGCGACAGGGTAATTCAATTCAGAAATTTGCCGAGAGAATGTACGATACGCATCTATACGATCACCGGTGAACTTGTGCAGACACTGCACAAGAGCGACAACACATCCTATATGAACTGGGATGTCCTTTCATCAGAAAGCGCCCGTATCGGCTATGGAGTGTATATTTACCATATCGAGACCCCGACCGGGGGAATAAAAATTGGCAGACTCGGTATCATTAAATAATTGATCAGAATAATGTCACGAGTATTTTTTTATTGGAGAAATCGATGAATAGAAATTCAGTACTATTGTGCTTCATTGGTATGATTTGTTTTTCGCGTTGCTCAGATTGACAGAACCACCACGAAAGTCGGGACGACGGTCGCCGGCTTTCTGAAGATACCCGCCGGTGCTCGTTCCATTGCATTGGGAGGCGGAGCGACGGCGGTGGAAGGGGACGTTTACTCAATGTATTGGAATCCGAGTGCATTGGCACGTCTTAAAACTCCGGGGGAAACATCCTTCAACCATGCGCAATGGCTCGCGGATGTGGAGTATAATTTTCTAGCAAGCGGTTTGACGATTGAAGGATTTGGTACATTAGGATTTACGGTGACGTCTCTGAGCGTTCCGGAAGATATCGTGCGTACTGAGATCAACCCCGAAGGGGACGGACGACGATGGGGATACAGCGCTTTAGCAATGGGTGTTTCGTTCGCCCGCTCATTGACCGATAGGTTCTCCATCGGATTTACAGGGAAATATATTCGCGAAGGTATCTGGAATATGTCTGCACAAGGATTTGCCGTTGACGTAGGAACGATATACACGACAACGTTCAACAACCTTAAAATTGGTGCGAGCATTTCCAATTTCGGGACCAAGATGCGTCTCGACGGACAGGATATAACATTTAATAATTTTCCCGGCGGAGAACAAGGACAGGGTCCTCAAAATGTAGAGTCCGTTTACAAAACAGAATCGTACGATATACCGCTCATGTTCAGGTTCGGGATCACAGTCGATGTATTACAGATGGATCAGATTCGGGCGACAGCATCCGTCGATGCGGTCCATCCCAATGACAACACCGAATATCTCAATTCCGGTATTGAAGTAGGATACGATGAGATGTTCTTCGGCCGCGTTGGATACAAATCGTTGTTCATGCAGGGCAGTGAAGAAGGATTAACGTGGGGATTCGGTGTCAATATTCTCTTGAGTAACACAACGGGAATCAAAGTTGATTACGCTGTAGCCGATTACGGCAGGCTGGAGAATGTGCAATACTTGACCGTTGGGATCACTTATTGATTCATTAAAAAGATCGACGTACATAAAAAAACCCCGAAACAACTTCGGGGTTTTTTATTTCGTTACCGCTTATTTCTTATTTCAGCATCATCATCTTCATTGATTTTTCCACATTTCCTGCCGTCATTCTGAAGATGTACGTACCGGAAGATACCTGTCGTCCGTTATTGTCCTTTCCATTCCACACAACATTATGGGGACCTTTGGCGTAATCCTCATTAGCAATCAACGTTCTGATCTCTTTGCCGAGCATGTCATAGACTTTTGCCGATACTTTCTTGTCCAACGGCAATACAAAATTGATTGTTGTTGCCGGGTTGAACGGATTCGGATAATTTTGATTCAATTGATAATCATCGGGTGTAATGACGGTAAGATTACGTCCGATGACAGAACCTGCAACATCCCGTTCAAGTGAACGGAACGCCCACTTTTTGGGATTGTCTGTTTTTTTGGAAGAATCGGTAACGAATTCACCCGTAGAGTTGTCATAATGCTGCCAGTTATACGTCACAGAATCGACCAGAGATTGATACGGAAGTATGATTTCAATCTTGCCGTCGCCGTCAATATCGACTGGTTTTGACATCTTGGAGACAAATCCTTCGCCGGTTGCCTTCGTAGTATCTTTTACGCCGGCAGAATCTCTATAGTTTATTGTTCCATACGTATCTTTCTCGCCGGTATAAAATACTTTTCGTGTGTAATTGGCAGGATCTCTTAATGACCCGGACCCGTTGTATTCGATGCCCACAACATTGCTTGGATAGGAAGAACCAACAAGGATCTCTTGCTTTCCGTTACCGTCGAGGTCGGCAACAACACCTGTGAAACTGGACATGAACGCACCGGAACTTGTTCTTGATACGCCGTCAGCAATTTTGACACCATGAGCAGCACTCGCCAGTTGAACATTATCCGCGTTGTTGTAATCAACAACAAATAATGCACCATCCATCAACGTGTCGAGGCCGCTGTACAACGGAAAATATACTTCAGTGTTGTTATCCTTGTCGAGATTGGCAACAATTCCTCCGAAGAGTGCGACATAATCCAGCCCGGGAGTCATCTGGAAGAATTGATTTCCGTTCGTGGTATTTGCGGTGTCTGGCAGAACATACGAATCGGTTCCGGTTACTTTGATAACCCAGTAGTCGAGGAAGTTCCAGTTGTGGCAAACAAGTTCTTTTTTGCCATCACCATCAAGATCAGCAGGATGGATGGCGTACGGTGAGCCTCCGCCGAATTTTGAGCTGGCAAGACGACCTGTGCTTCCTTCAATTTGAAAACTTGCAAATCCCTGATCCTCGAATTCCCAGGTGCCGACGGCAGAGATAGAAAGGAAATCATCATTGATTGATCCACCTAGGTTTTTTGGCAGAACAAGTTCCTGTACTCCATCGCCGTCAACATCATCTGCTTCAAAATGCTCGACAGTCAATTGTAAACCTCCTTCATTGGCAGTCCCGGCAAGTGCGCCAAAATTTGGTCCGTAAGGCACAGTAGCAGGAATAAATGCGGAAGGTTTCATCCCAAATTTATGACTCCCGTTAACACCATCCCATTCGAAAATTAAAATTCCGCCTCCAATGCCCCCACGAGGGAAAATAATCTCGCCTTTCCCATCACCATCCATATCACCGTGACGAATTGTGCGAGGTGTTGAGGCACCGCCGGCGCCGTACGGTAATCCTGGCTCCAAATCGAGCCGGGGTGACGACCATATCCATTCAAGAGTATCATTTCCGACCGCTTGAAATGCGTGAACCCGTCCGGTCTTTGTATAATCCGTTACAAATATTTCAGGTTTCCCATCGTTGTCAAGATCCGGTGCGACCCACGATCCCCGCACACCGATGTCTCCAAAATATGCGCTGTCTGGGCTCGTCGTTGTTTTTTTAGGTATAAATTTTGCGCCGACATGTACCTGTGCAAATATGTACGGCATTGCTACCACAGACAGTACTATGAGGGTAAGTGTTCTTTTCATCATTGTACTCCTTTGATTGTTGGTGAATGGTGGATGTGAGGTGGATTTCAATTTTCTGATTTTAAAATAACTAATTGTGATAGTTGAAGCAAGTATCCTTCCCATATTGTTTTAATGGTTTGATTTACTTTACATTTTTGGTATTTTTATTAAAATTTAACCTGTGTGAATCAACTGAATATCTTTTCCACTGCATCATCTGTTTTAATCATCAAACCGCGCGCTATCGGGGACGTTCTTCTTTCCACACCGGTCATAACGAACTTAAAAAGGACATTTCCGAATATAGCGATCGATTTTTTATGTGAAGGATTTGCATCTGATGTTGTTATGGGAAATGAAGATATTCGGGAAGTCATACCATTCAACAAAAAAAATGATCCGACCCTTTCGCTTGTTTCGCTGATCCGGAGAAAGAAGTATGATATTGTTGTGGATCTCTTTTGCAATCCGCGTACTGCGCTTATTACGTATTTCAGCGGAGCAAAATATAGAATTGGATTCCCGTTCCGGGGCAGGAAGTATGCATACAATATAAAAATAACGCCGCGCGGAGGAGAAGTTCACAATGTCGACTTTAATTTGGATGTGTTGAGATATTTCAATATTCCGATAACGGATTCCACTCCAGTTTTTCCTTTGAGTGATGAATCTGAACGGTTTGCTGGTCAATGGTTCAGCGATCAAAATTTCCAACAGCGGGTGACTGTCGGTATTAATGCAAGCGGGGGATGGTATACAAAAAAATGGAAAAGTGATTCATTCTCAAAATTGGCAGACCGCATTTATGTAGGGAAAGGGTGGAATATCGTATTCTTTTGGGGTCCGGGCGAGATGGATGAAGTAATGAATATTCAAAACCGTATGCAAAGTCCATCGACCCTCATTCCATTAACTTCATTGAAAGAAATGGGTGCATTGTTACAACGATGTCAGTATCTTGTCAGCAATGATTCCGGTCCGATGCATATCGCGGCTTCATTGGGAATACCGACACTTGGAATCTTCGGTCCGACAAATCCACTTTTGCAAGGTCCGTACGGCGCCAAGAACTTATGGGTGAGACATGAAGAACTGGATTGTCTTGAGTGTAATCTTACGGAATGCCCCATTGGAAATGTTTGCATGACCGAACTTTCCGTCGATATCGTCTATGACGCGTTTCTAAAACTTGTCGACAAAAATCCATTATAAGTATGGCAAAGAAAAAAATAAAAAAAGTAGCCAAGAAAAAACTTCAGATCCCGGTATGCAAAAACTTTACGGGGTATAAACCTTGTTTTCCCGGAACTGCGTGCTACAAGGAATGTGTCAACCATGAACCGATCGGCACAAAGATCCTTATCGTGAATTTAGACGCAATGGGTGCGGTTGTGCAAACGACCGCAATGCTGCAGGCGATAAAAAGAAAGTATCCGGTCAGTCACATCACATGGATCACGCTCAAAAATGCATATCTGCTGTTGGATAATAATCCCTATCTCGATGCGGTGTACGTATGGGAGCCGGAAAATTGGATGATACTGCAAGAGATGGAATTTGACATCTTGTACCAGACAGATAAGACGAAACGGTCGTGTGCATTCGGAAATACGATCAATGCAAAAGAGAAACTTGGTTTTGGACTCGACAAGAACGGGAAGATCGTCCCATTGAACAAGGAAGCGGAGTATAGTTACATCCTCGGTCTGGATGATGATCTTAAATTCAAAAAGAACAAGAAGTATGGGACCGAGATTCTCCAGGAATCGATGAAGTTGAAATTCCGGCGGGATGATTATGTCTTAAACCTTTCACAGGATGAACTGCAATTCTGCGAGCTGTATAAAAGCGAGAACAATCTCACATCCGCAGATCTGATCGTGGGGTTTAATACAGGCTGCTCGTACCTCTATCCGAATAAGAAGATGACGATCGATCAGCATGTTGAGTTGATCAACAGAATGCATGATATTAATAACGTGCGGCTTGTCCTTGTCGGCGGTCCTGAAGATACGGAACGGAACGAGGAGATCGTGAGGAGAGTAGGGGATAAAGTATTGAATACCCCGACGACTGAGGGAGTACGCCGAGGGATTTGTTACGAAAATATATGCGATGTGATCATCACCGGTGATTCATTCGGCATGCATGTCGCTATTGGGTTAAAGAAACATGTTATTGCGTGGTTCGGGTTAAGTTGCTGGAGCGAGATCGATTTGTACGAGCGGGGAATCAAATTGATACCTGAAGGACTTTTCTGTTCTCCGTGTTGGAAAAAGGAGTGTCCCTATAATTTGGAATGTATTCAGATGATCGATCTTGACAGAATTGTTGCGGAAGTTAAAAAACTTGCTGCTCTCCGAAGTGATGTCTTTATCAAAAGTGTACGATAGCATTCCGGTCCGCAAACTTCACCGATAAAACTCAGCACGTGCATGAACATATCCGCTTCGGCGTACCCCGGAAGCACAGTGATCGGCTCACCATTGCTTTTCAGGAATAATGTTGCCGGATAACCGTTGATCCCCATCCCTTGTGAAAAATCCGCAGCAGAAAATTTCTTTCCGTCATACGATACTTCACCATCTTTTTCGGGATTCAGTTTTACAAGGATATAGTTCTTTGTCAGATACTCACGAACTTTCGGATCCGAGTACGTATTTGCATCCATTTTTTTGCACCAAGTGCACCAATCTGTGTAGACATCGATCAACACTTTCTTACCGGTTTTTTTTGCCTGAGCCAGTCCATCATTGAAGTTTTTCCACTGAGGTTCTTTGGCAAATGAGACTGCGGTCAATAAGGTTACACCGAGACTTAGAATTAAAAAACGAAAAAATAATTTCTTCATACTACGCTTCCTTTGTTTTCTTACACACTAACTAACACAGATATGATGCACTCTGTTCCTGAAAAGGTTCACGAAGTTATAACTTTTTCTATTCGTTCTAATACAGTTTCAACTGATATTTCGTCAAACGGGCAGATTTTCGGGTTACCTGGACAACGTCCCTGGCAATATCTATCGGGTGGTTCTATGATCTCCGATCTGTTTCCCAACGGTCCCCATAGTTTGTATGAACATGCAGTGAGCGGGCAGAACAAAGCAACGGTCGACACATCCAGTGCTGCGGCAATGTGCATTGTGCCGGTACTGGAAGCAACAAGTACGCTTACCTGGCTCGTTAATGCCATCAGTTTCCGCAGATCGTTTTCATCATAAAGTACCACGCGGTCGCCAAGATGCTCAAAATATTTTTGAAGTCCGGAGTCTTTTGGACCGGCGTTAATGAATATCTGGTAATTCTTCAGTAGTTGTTCGATCAAATGCACGTACCGTTCGGGAAGCCAATTGGGTGAGGAATTCTTTGATCCCGGATTTATACCGATCAACGGTTTGTTAAAATCAATTCCGCGATCTGTAAAAAACTTCTTCGCATTCCCTCGCTCGACAGCAGTGAGGTACACTCTTGGAACAAGATCGTCATAGGTGATCCCTACCTTTCTTCCAAGGTCCATGACATAGTCTGCTTCGTGTCTTAACGGAATATAATTGTTGCGGCTGACGCTCTTTGTTCCGGTCAATATCTGATAAATTTTTCCTCCTACACCGATTCTTGTTTTTATTCCTGCAAGCAGCATCATCCATGCATGGCGCTCACGCGGAAGAGGCATGAGCCCGGTGTCAAAACCATATGTGCGAAGGGTACTGACCTGCCTCCAAAATCCGGACCGACCCGAATCTTTCCCATTGGGATCATCTGTAATAATTGCATCGACGTACGGATTTTCTTTGATGAGTGGGACGGTATATGTCCCGACCATCACTCCGACAAAACAATCCGGGAACGATAATTTCACCGCCTTCATTAGCGGCGTGGTAAGGATGACATCTCCGATCCTGTCCGGACGGATAATGAGGATGCGGCGCGGCTTCATGAGAAAGCTTGTTTGTACACGGAAAGAGTTTTCTCGGCGACCTTACCCCAAAGAAATTCTTTTTTGATGTGTTTTTTTAAATCGTAGTTTTTCTTTCTGTTGAGTGCCGATTGAATTCCATTGCGGATCGATGCAATAGAATATGGATCGACATAGTCTGCCATAGAGGCAAAATAATCTTTTGTTCCTCCAAAGGGAGTGATGACAACTTTTGCCCCGGCGAGTCCTGCTTCAAGCGCCGCAATCCCCGGCGTTTCGAACATGGAAGGGAGTGCGAAAACATCGCAAGCAGCGTACGCCGATGCGAGCATCTCCGAATCATTCTCCAACCCTGGAATGATGAGGATATTCTTTGAATCTTTTGCTTCTGCCTGACACCGACGGGCATACTCGCTATCGGTTATCTTTCCAATGATCACAGCCGGATGATCGATCTGTTTTAATGCGCGGATGAGATTCAATACATTCTTTCGTTCGGGACCGATATGTCCCACATTCAAAATAAAATTCTCAAGCCCGTATCTCTTTTTGAACAGAGCAGGATTACC
>JACPGG010000025.1:0-3599 GCA_016182545.1 Ignavibacteriales bacterium | reverse complement strand
CCATGTTCGAATCGAGCTTCGACTCCGTTCGGTATAACGTGGACTTTCTTTGAGTCGATACCAAGTCCTTCCGAGATCAAATCTCCTTCAGCGTGTGTATTTGGCAGAACCGCTTTTGACCAATCGCAGATCTGACGGGTAAATTCGTAGTTAGTCCAAATTCCCGAGCGAAATTTCTTTAGGAATGTATTGATATTGATTGTCGTTCGAAGAACGGTAGAAGAGTGTCGTGTGAAGAAGATCGATGATGTAACAAAAGGAATATCATGCTGCCGAAACGTTGAGGCAAGATGGAATGTTCCGAGATTCGCCGAGAACAGATGAACACCCGGGATATCCTTTTTGCGTATACTTTTCCACGGATTTAACAGTGTGACATCAATACCGAGTTTTTCCAATTCTGCCTTTGTCTGCAAAATCTGGACGCGAGGTCCCCCGTGGATTAGCGACACTGATTCGTAACAGGCAAATGTGATTTTCATTCGGTTGTTTTAATCCACCAATCTAGTGCATTCTGGAATAAATGCTTCATTGAAAACGACCGGGTACGCATTATATCATTTGGAATTTGAAAGGTATCCTGCTTCTTCTCAAATTGTATGGCGTCAAGTAAAATTTCGTCCGCCGGGGGAACGATCGTTTCACTCCCGTTCGGCATTGATATTCTGATCCATGTATCATGTGGATGAGAAACATTCGCTTTTAATTTCACGCCATCGTAGTCACCTGCGAATTCAAAATGATCTCTTCGTTTCCACCATTCTGCATACTCGTTGTATGAGAGACATAAAATATTTTGCGCATTAATATACTGAAAAACTTCGTCAAAGACTTCATTGCATCTGTGTGTGGGGTGGTGATACAAACAGATCGGTTCCTTCAGCAGGATCTTTCTGTCCACAATATCCTTGAAGTATTTTACCATATCCCCGGATCTGTAACCTTCGCGAAGCAAGGTACCGATACAGACCGGATGAACAGGTAATTGCACGGCAGAAGAAAATCCTCTGTCTAAATATGGGAACGATGGAATATTGTCATAGTCATACGCGAACTCAGATGAATATTTGAATTGAAGATCCTGCACTATAGTGCCGATATTGTTACTCCACGCGCCTGTCGGCACGGACATCCCATGAATCGTCAAATCTTTCTCTTTCAGCAGGTGCAGGGCTTTCTCAAAATTCTCTCTGTTGCGCACCTCATTTTTGTGAATGGTATGATCATAGCAGTGAACACCGATTTCCTGAGATTCAAATTTTCCGAAGTAATCGAGCCACTGTTCATGGCTCTTAACATCGAGAAACCAACTTGTCGGTATGCGGTGTTTTGCACTTAGCTGATAGATCTCTTCAATTTGATCCTTGTTCCCTTTGTCGGAATCGATACGAAATGTAAAAATCGATCGGTTCTTTTTCGGGTAGAACCATTTGTGAACAAAAGGCAGATTTCTTCGGTGATGGAGGAATTCTATATGCGTGAATATGAACTTGCGTAATGCATTCTTCGAGACGTGGGAAACACGTTCATGCGGGAATACACCTGTGTGCGAGTAGAAATTCTTTCTGGTTGTACTGAAAGTATTGACAAGTGTGCTGACATCAATCCCAAGGCAGGATTGGATTCCTTGTTCGACAGATTGAACCTGAACAATGGATTCATTTTCAAAAAGGTAGACAGAGCTGCCGATGTCAAAAACATCATAAAAAGAATACTCAGCTCTGATTTGAGGAGGGAGAGAGGTTAGATACTTTTTTGATTTTGCACAGCTCGCCACTTTGTGTTTCTCATGTACCGTGTAGAGTAGCGATCCCCCGCTTTTGAGATAGTAGTTGAGCAAATGCCGATCATTTTTCTCAACCGGCTTGTTCACAATGATAAGACTATGCCGGGCAAGTGTCGCCATATCATCGATCGTTGACCATGATACGCCGATCTGATCAAGCAGCAGTTGCCACGATGGATCGTACCCGATCAACCCGATTTTTATCTGTTGTGTACTACGCATGTGCCAAATGATGGATGATCTCGACCAGAGATTTCTCACGTTGTGACGCAGTGAAAAGCGTACTGATTCGTTTCCGTGCATCCGAAGAACGGCCGAATAAAATTCCTTTTTGGATTCCATCTGCCGCTTCTTTCACATCGCCAAACCGGATCAACGATCCTGTCTCACCGATAACGGTAGGAATTCCGCCGACATTTGTTCCTACCGGATAGCATTCACACAGCATTGCTTCACAGAGTGTATTCGGCAGTCCTTCTCTTCGCGAAGGTTGAAAATAGACCGCAGCGCGTTGATAGAGTTCGAGCAATTCCTGCTGGGATCTATATCCGTGCTGCACAATGTTCGGCGGTGCCTGGAATTGTTTCTTAAAATTATCCTTCACGCCAATGAGTACAAATGAAGTAGCAGGCATTGCTCTGGCAACATCAAACAAAAAATCAATCCCCTTGACCTTACAGCGAGGAGCATCCGTGCAGACTGCAACCGTCAATACAAAATCTTGTTTTATGGATCCGGGAGTCCAAAATGTCGAATCATATCCGGTCGGAAGGATGGAAATATTTTTTCCGTGATATCCTGCGCGGATCATTGCATCATTTTTTATTGATGCATCCACAGCCAAAACAACATCGGCATTCGTTATTCCGTACCGTACAATTTTTGATTTCCACCGACTGGTCCAAATGCCGTACTTGATCTCAGGCATTTTTGCAACATCAACGCCTCCGAGAATGAGAACTGATTTCTTCTTGTACAATTTCGCAACCATGACAAGGATCGATGAATAGACCGATGCAAACCACGAGAATGTAATGGAATGAGATTGAATGTGTTTGAAAAAATCAAGGAATGTCGCCGGACCGGACCGAATAACCGTGGAGACAGGGAAATATTTCTTGAGTATTGAAATATCTGTTTGAATGAACGGCGTCGAAAATGTAGCGGTGAACAGTATGGTCGGTTTAGTGTTCACGTCGGAGAAATGTATTACAGTAGAAACGAGAGCGAAAAAGTGTGCGTTGAGTTAAACCCGCCGGTAAAAGGGACAAAAGCATAATCAAACCTTACGATACCATACAGCACCCCAAATCCTGTTGAAACAGAATATTGGTCGTACCCCGTCTTATATCCCGCACGTACTGAGAGAAGATTGTCGTATGTCGATTCGACTCCGATATGGATATGCGTGTAATCGTCGTTGATGGTTTTAACAATATCCGCGGCACCTGTCAACGAGATATTCTCAAGCAGGGGATACCGATATGCGCTGCCGATCCTGACGATTGTTGGTAATTCAGTTGCTTGTTGCCGAAGCACATTCATCGATCCGATATTGGCTATACTTGCTCCGAATGAAAGATCGTCAGAATATCGGTATAATCCGCCAATATCGAATCCGTATCCCGACGCTTCATCCACAAAGATCTTTTCATACAGGAATTTTCCGGTAAGCCCGATCGCAATATTATCGTCGATTGAATACGCTGCTGAGAGACCTAACGAAAAATTCTGCGAATCGAATGTTGCCTCCGCAGGTCCCGGCTTTGTCCGTATTTCAATTCCTCCGACCGATGTATTCAGTGCGGAAAAG
>JACPGG010000199.1 GCA_016182545.1 Ignavibacteriales bacterium | reverse complement strand
GCGGTTGGAGGTCCTGTATTGGATGATACGCGATTGCATTATACGAGCAGAGAAAAAAACCGGACTGCTTCAACTAAATTCTGAAAGGAAACAAATGCAACTTGTAGCAATTGAAAAAAGAGCATAATTGTAAAAAAATTGAACTGTACAAAGGGAGGAGGAAAAAAATGAAAGGAATGAGCGGAATTTTTATTGCAGCGTGCGTGGTCGGAACGTCGTTCGTTTTGAACGATGATGCACCCGAATCTCCGTCAATTCTTGTAGATCAAATGGGGTATCGTCCGGGCGATAAGAAGATCGTCTTTCTCAAAGAAAGGGGAAGCAACGAGTACAACATCGTTGATAACTATTCTGATAAAGTTGTACACAAAGGAAAAATTCATCCGATCGGCGTTGCTGATGCAAATACCGGTGACATGCTTTTTGTGATCGACTTCTCAAAATTTAAGAAAGTGGGAACGTACCGTATTGTGTTGAAAGATTCATCTCAACATTCTCTCCCGTTCTCAATTGATAAAGATGTGTATGATCAGGCGGCACTATCGGCATTGAAAAGTTTTTATTACCAACGTTGCGGATCGGCAATTGACGATGGTTCTTTATGGGAACATCCGATTTGTCATTCCCGCCCCGCAAGATATTTTGCCGAGCCGGATGAGGTGAAGAATGTGACCGGTGGATGGCACGATGCCGGAGACTATAATAAATTCGTTCCGACAACCGCCGTGAGTGCCGCATTTCTTCTCTCTCTATATGAACTGCAGCGAGAAAAATTTTTCGATGGCCAGATGGGCATCCCCGAAAAGCACAACGATGTTCCGGATATTCTTGATGAAGCACGCTGGGGATTGGAATGGCTGATGAAGATGCAGGAAGCCGATGGCGGTGTGGCACACAAAGTATCGATTAAAAAATGGACCGGTGAGCATTTGCCTCACACGGAAAATGACACACAATACTTGTTCTCCCGCAGCACGGTTGCTACCGCAGATGTAGCAGCTGTCACTGCACTTGCTGCACGGTTGTTCCATAGATATGATAAAGTATTCGCGCGAAAGCTGCTCCAAAGTTCATTGAAAGCATGGGAGTTTCTTGAAGCGAATCCGTCAATTGTTCCGGAAGGAGGGTTTAAGAACCCGGACGGTGTTGAAGGAGGAGAGTATGGAGACAGTAATGACAACGATGAACGATTATGGGCATCGGTAGAATTGTTGAAGGCAACGGGCAATCCAAAATTTCATGACTATTTTTTGCAACACTATCAGGAAGTTGGCGGTGTCAATTACGCGGTGAGTTGGCAGAATGTTCAGAACTTCGCGTACTATTCATACCTTACCGTTCCCGTGAACGTGAATAATTATCAAACACGATCATTTATCATCTCTACCATGTCCATTTACTGCGACGCATTGCTCGAAAGGATAAACAGTAACGGCTATCGTTATGTTTTGCTCCCCGAACAACAGTATTGGGGATCGAACAGTGTTGCTATGGGACATGCCTACGATCTTATTATGGGATACGAGGCAACAAAGCATCAACGCTATCTTGAAGGCGCTCTCGATCAGCTCCACTACATGCTCGGTAGAAATACTTTCGGTCTTTCTTTTGTCACGGGTGTTGGAGTGAATGCCGTGAAGCATCCATATCACCAATTTTCGATGCTGTCGGAACATGATGTGCCTGTACCAGGTATGCTCGTTGCTGGATGCAATGCCTACAGCCGCTTGAACGGAAAAACGATCTCTCAATTTCACGGGCGCAGTTATGAGGACAGCGAGAAGAATTATTATGTCAATGAACCGGCGATCAACTACACGGCATCATTTATGTTTGTTGCGTCATATTTTTCATCGTTCCGCAGGTTCGATACGTCGGAATATATCTACACGGAAGAAGAACAGCCATGAGTGAAAAAGCTTTATACCCGCTTACTCCCGCGATTTTGAGAAAAGGGATACTCTGGATGGCAAAGGGAACAAAACAGGGCGAGAAGGTTGAACACTTCGCGCAAAAAAAAACAGCATCAAAAAAGGGAAAGGTTATGGAAACACAGAACAACAATCCGATGTTTAAGCAGATCGCTATGCTGCTTATTCAAGCCGATAAGTGTGTGAAGGAGGGGAACTTGCCGGCAGCACTAGACAAGATCGCAGAGGCACGCACTCACGATCCTGCACATTTATATGCACTTGCGTACGAAGAAAGGGTGAAAGCATTATTACACTCGCGTCAGAAAGAAGAAGCACTCCATGCAGTCGCACGTGACAATTCGATGCACCCCCCCGTCGCACAAACTTCCAACGGCCATTCTGCAAAGGTACCACTGTCGACGGTAAGCAACGTTCCATCGCAACAAGTTGCTTCAGTAATACCGTTGGCTGAACAGCCGAAGAAGGCATCTGTTGAAAATGGGCAAAAACAGATTGCGGCGATTGAACAATCAACCCGTCATAATTTTGAAAAAAATATCGCTGCGATTTTGTCTCAGGCGTACCACTACTTTCTACGCAAGGAATATAATCGTGCCCTTGATGAGATCGCACGAATTTATCTTCTTTCACCGGCGCACGAACGGGCTCATTCACTTGAGACATCAATTCGAAGCGCAATCCGGGAACAGAACATTGAGCGGAGCATGCCGAAGAGCGAAATGCATCCGGTGCAGGAGGTTGAAAAGAAGCCGGAACAAAGTTCCGGGGACGATCAGCGTCGAACCGCGATCGCTAAGAAGGTAAGTGAGATCATAGGACGGGTATCCACATTTGCTGAACAAAAACATTATAAGCGTGCGTTGGATGAACTCACGCGCGGATATATCCTTGACCCCCACAACCCCCAACTTAAAATGTTGGAAGACAAAATCAGAGACGAAGAAGATAAATGCAATCAACAGCATCGTCCTGTCGTACAAACTCCCGTCGGAACAGCTGTGGTCAAAGAGAATGGCAAAGATCATGACAAGAATGCGAAAGTAGCACACTGTTTTATCCGTGCGAATGACCTTCTCCGTGTCAATAAACTGGAGGATGCGTTGAACGAACTCGCTCTTGCAGTGATCATTGATCCGTTCAATGAAGAAGCAATCAAAATGGAAAAAACGATCATTGATGCTCAACATCGTCAACTGGAAGAGCGGCGAAAAACTTGTAAAGAGATCGCAGCTATGATTGCAGCATAATTCATCACTAATTTAATAAGAGGAATTCTATGTGTGGAATTGTCGGATATCTTGGAAACCGCGATGCCGTTCCGGTATTGATGGATGGGTTGAATCATTTGGAATATCGCGGTTATGATTCAGCGGGAATTTCTGTGGTCAACGGAAGATCACTCTACAGCGTAAAAAAAGTCGGGAAAGTTCAGTTTCTTATCGATGCATCCAAGCATTTGGTGAATCAATCAACAACAGGCATCGCGCACACGCGATGGGCGACTCACGGTGAACCGTCGGTACATAACGCCCATCCGCATCTGGATTGCACGGAATGTATCTCGGTCGTCCACAACGGCATTATTGAAAATTATGCAGCGCTCCGGAAAAAATTGGAACCGGAATATCTTAAAACGGAAGGAACATTTGGAGCGGCTGTGATGCGTTGCTTGAGGGAACTTGAGGGAACGTACGGGCTTGCCATCCTTTTTGCGTACGAACCGCGTCAGATCATTGCAGCGCGGAAAGGAAGTCCCCTTGTCATCGGGATCGGCGACGAGGAATATTTTCTTTCGTCGGATGCCGGTGCATTCCGCAAATATACCGATCGGGCGTTGTACCTTTCCGATGGAGAAGTGGCGATCATTTCGGATCAAGGAGTCAGTGTCAAAGATCTTCAGAATGTTCCGATCAAACGGGAACCGGATCTATTGGATACCGAAGAGGAAGAACTCGGAAAAGCGGGCTTCCGGCATTTCATGGAGAAAGAAATCTTCGAACAACCAGACTCTCTGTATAACGCTTTCCGAGGAAGGTTGAACGATCTGGAAGGGACTGCGATCTTTGGCGGTATCAGAGAATATCTTCCTGTACTGCGCGATGCCCGCCGGTTCATTCTGGTCGGCTGCGGAACCTCATGGCATGCCGCACTTGCGGGTGAGTATATGATGGAACAGTACACACAAACTCCCGTTGAAGTAGAGTACGCTTCCGAATTTCGGTATCGTGATCCGATTGTTACAAGTGAAGATGTTGTGATCGTCATAAGCCAGAGCGGTGAAACTGCCGATACACTTGCCGCTGCACGCGAAGCGAAACGGAAAGGAGCTGTTGTGCTGGGGATCTGTAATGTTGTCGGCAGCACCATCGCGCGGGAATGCGACGGCGGTATCTACATGCATGCAGGCACTGAGATCGGTGTTGCGTCGACCAAAGCATATACATCGCAGTTGATGGTATTGACGCTTTTAACACTTGCGATCGCCCGTGAAAAAAGATTGCTCTGTAAAGAAGGAGAAATGATCGTACGAGAGATCAAAGAGCTTCCGCGAAAGATCGAACGAATACTTTCGTTGAACGAAGAGATTCAAATGATCGCTTTAAAATACTGCGATTGCGGTAACTTTTTGTATCTCGGTAGAGGATATAATTTTCCGAATGCACTTGAGGGCGCATTAAAATTGAAGGAGATATCATACATTCACGCAGAAGGATACCCTGCTGCGGAAATGAAACACGGTCCGATCGCATTGATCGATAACAATATGCCGGTTGTCTTTATTGCTCCGCAGGATCAGACGTATGAAAAGATCGTCAGCAATATTCAGGAAGTAAAGGCGCGGAAAGGAAAGATCATCGCCATTGCTGATGAAGGTGATGAAAGGATCAAGACGATGTGCGACGACGTCATACATATTCCGAAGACAATGGACCTGTTGTCACCGATTCTGACTGCGATCCCGCTACAATTGCTTGCGTATCACATTGCAGTGCTGCGCGGGTGCAACGTCGATCAGCCGAGAAATCTTGCCAAAAGTGTCACGGTGGAGTGAGTATGGTGTCGATCATAGAATTAGGAATTTTGTATCTGCTCGGGTTCTTTCTTTCGTACCTGCTTCTGCTTTCCATTTTAGCGTTGTTTGTTCCTGTGCGATCATCGGTACAGATACATCGGAAAAGGAAATTCGCTTGCGTGGTTCCTGCGCATAATGAGGAGCGAAATATTGCAAAGACAGTCAGCAATTTAAAAAGCATAGATTATCCGAGAGAACTGTATGATGTGGTTGTCATCGCTGACAATTGTACTGATGATACAGCATCAGTTGCATGGCACAGCGGGGCGATGGTAATGGAACGATCTGATAAAAAGAAGAAGGGAAAAGGCCACGCTCTTCAATGGGCATTTGAACAATTACAAAAATCCCCGGTAGGGTATGAAGGATACGTCGTTATCGATGCGGATAGCGTCGTGTCGAAGAATTTCCTACAGGTGATGAACTGGTACCTTGAGCAAGGGAATGGTTCCATCCAATCCGCTGATCTTGTTGCTCCGAATCCCGGCGCGTGGAGTTCTGAAGTGAGTCGTATTTCATTGACTTTGTATAATTATGTGCGCCCTCTTGGACGGAAAGCACTCAATTGTTCTGCAGGTTTAAGAGGGAACGGCATGTGCTTCTCCGCCGATACATTGAAACAAGTGCCGTGGCAGGCACATTCGCTAACGGAAGATCTCGAATACGGGCTCATACTTCTGCAGCACGGAATAAGCACTGCATTCGCACCGGAAGCGAATGTGTGGGCAACCATGCCTGCAAAATCGAAGAATGCCGAAAGTCAGCGAGCCAGATGGGAAGGAGGAAGATTGCCGATCGTTAAAAAATATGCGCCTGAGTTATTCCGTTCTGCAGTAAAGGAAATGTCGTGGAAAAAAGCCGATGCATTGATCGATCTTCTCACCCCTGCATTTGTGAACATGGTTGCAGTGATTTTGTTTGTCATTGGCATAAAATATTTTGGTGAATATGTCGCACAAATGCAGTCAGGTATACCGTTGGGAGGCTGGCTTCTGTTATTTATCATCTCAATTTCATATGTCCTGATCGGCCTTATCGCGGCAAAAGCAGATCCTGCGCTGTGCAAAGCGGTGATCTATTTTCCGGTCTATTTACTTTGGAAGTTACGGTTGTACGGAAAATTGCTTATCACAGGCATTACGAAAGAATGGGTGAGAACGGTGCGTGAGCACTAACGACTACCACTATACTCGATCAAATTACCAGAGGATAAAAATGTCATGGAAAAAATATTAGTCATCGACGATGATGAAATGGACCTGCAAATGCTGAGCGTTCTCTGCACGAGTGTCGGGTATGAGGTAATAAAAACAGCCGATGGTCCGCAAGGATTGGATCTCTATAAGCAGCACATGCCCGCCCTTGTCTTCCTTGATCTCGGCTTGCCGTCGCAAAACGGGATGGATGTGTTGAGAGATATCAAACAACTGGATATTAATTCGAAAGTAGTCCTTATTACCGGTTACGGTTCGGAAAAGGTAGCCAAAGATGCGTTCGCTCTCGGTGCGTTGGATTTTATCGA
>JACPGG010000198.1 GCA_016182545.1 Ignavibacteriales bacterium | reverse complement strand
AGGCATCTGTCTTCCGGACAATGTCCGTGCGCGATAATATTCTCTCCGTGCTGCAAATGACAAAACTTACAACAAAGCAGCAAAGTGAACGATGCGAGAAATTGATGGAAGAATTCGGTCTGTCCCACATTGCAAAGAGCAAAGGATACATGCTTTCGGGTGGCGAGCGGCGGCGAACGGAAATTGCCCGGTCGCTGGCAACCGATCCTAAGTTCATTCTTCTTGATGAGCCGTTTGCAGGGATCGATCCGATCGCAGTAGAAGATATCATGGAGATCGTGATGCAATTGAAGTACCGCAACATCGGCGTGTTGATCACGGATCACAATGTACACGAAACCCTCTCGATCACCGATCGTTCGTATCTCCTGTTCGAAGGAAAAATATTGAAAGCGGGAAGCGCTCAGGAATTGGCTGATGATCCGGAAGCGCGGAAATTGTATCTTGGAGAGAGTTTTAAGTTGGACAGATATGAATGAAAATAACCACTAAGACAGTAAGAACACAAAGATACACAAAGGAAACCACATGGTTGTCGTCGTAGAACATAATGCAACAGAAAAAGATATTGAAGGGATCATCAAGGTCCTGCACGATTTCGGGTTCGATGTCCACCGGTCAACAGGTGTTAACCAGACGGTGCTCGGTGCCATCGGCGTAAAACCGGATTTCGATACGCGTCAGGTAGAACTGCTCCCCGGAGTTGCACACGTGTACCGCATCACGGAACCGTACAAACTCGCCAGCCGCTCATTTAAATCCGAAAAGACTGTGATCGATGTCGGCGGAGTGAAAATTGGTGGTGACGCGATCGTCGTGATGGCGGGACCCTGTTCGGTGGAAAATGAGAAACAAATTTTCACCATTGCCGAGCATGTCGCGAAAGCAGGAGCAAAATTTCTGCGCGGCGGCGCGTACAAACCTCGTACGTCGCCGTATGCGTTTCAAGGACTCGGAGAAGAAGGATTGAAGTTGATGCGCAAAGCGGCAGACGCATTCGGACTGAAAGTGATCACCGAAGCGATGGATGGAACACAACTGGATCTCATTGAGCAGTATACAGATGTCATTCAGATCGGTGCGCGGAACATGCAGAATTATAATTTCCTGCGCGAACTGGGGAAAGCGAGCAGACCGATCATGCTGAAGCGAGGGCTCTCTGCCACATTTGAAGAGTGGCTGATGTCTGCAGAATATATTTTATCGAGCGGCAATAAAAATGTGATGCTGTGCGAACGGGGCATACGTACGTTCGAAACTGCAACACGCAATACGATGGATATCAGTGCAATTCCCGTCATTCATGCGAAGAGCCATTTGCCTGTGATCGCCGATCCGTCTCACGGTATCGGCATCCGCGATAAAGTCATCCCCATGGCGCGCGCAGCAGTCGCTGCCGGTGCGGACGGTATTATCGTTGAAGTGCATAACGATCCTGACCATGCAAAGTCAGATGGCGCGCAGTCTCTTTTCCCGAACCAATTCGAAGAACTGATGAAACAGATCAGGCTCATTGCAGAAGCAATCGGGCGAAAAGTAGCGTAATTTTTTGCACGTCATCCCCGCATGTTGTTGGCGGGAATCTATTGCGGATGCCCGGTAGAAACATTCGGGCATGACAATTTCTCCTACATTTCTAATCAATGAACATTACAATCATCGGTCTCGGTGTCATCGGCGGTTCACTCGGACTTGCCATCAAGCAGAATAATCCCCGTGCGATCATCACCGGCGTCGGAAAGCAGCAGCGCATCACCGCCGCACTGCAGCGCGGTGCGATCGATTACGGTGCGCTTTCGATCTCTGCCGCTGTCCACGATGCCGACATTGTTTTCATCTGCACGCCGGTCTACACAATTATCTCCATGCTATTTGAAATTGCAAAGAATATCAAGACCAATACAATCGTTACCGACGTCGGAAGCACGAAATCTGAAATTACAACAGCAGCAAAAAAAATATTCCGCACGAAAGGAATTTTCGTCGGCGGGCACCCGATGGCAGGTTCGGAAGGAAAGGGGATCGATTTTGCCGATCCGTTGATGTTCCAGAATGCGACGTATGTATTGTGTGTCGAACAACATCAAAAAAAGAAAATATCTGCGTTGACTACGCTGCTTTATTCTATCGGGGCGCGCGTTCTGTTCCTTTCGGCAAATGAACATGACACAGTTGCCGCGACAATCAGCCACCTGCCGCAGCTTGTTGCCGTTGCCATGATGAATCTTGCAGGGAAGAAGAATAAGAATAATCCTGCATTTCTTCAGTTGGCGGCGGGTGGATTCAGGGACATCACGAGAATTGCCTCGAGCCCGTATGAAATGTGGAAAGATATTCTTTCGACCAATTCTAACGAGATTCGATCGGTACTTCGGGAGTTTTCGGCAGCATTGAATGTATTCGAGAAGGATCTTAGATATCCAAAGACACGACAACGCTTTGCAAGACAATTTATCACTGCAAAAACATTGCGCGATGCCATTCCAAAAAACTCAAAAGGATTTCTGCATCCGCTGTATGAAGTGTATGTGTCGGTTGATGATAAGCCGGGAGTCCTCTCGCGTTTGACGACGGAACTCTTCAAAGCGAACATCAACATCAAAGATATTGAACTGCTGAAGATACGGGATGGAAGAGGAGGTACATTCCGGCTTTCGTTTGATTCGAAGAATGAATCTGGGCAAGCTGAACGGGTGTTGAAGAAAGCACAAATAAAAGTTCTTTAAAGCAAAAACGCCGCTTATTGAGCGGCGTTTTTGCTTTGTGCCGTGAAGATTATTTTTCCGGTTTTGTCTCTGCAGCCGGTTTTGCCGGAGATTCTGCGGGTTTCGTTTCGGCTTTCTTTTCCGGAGTAGTTTCTTTCTTCGGAGAACTTCCGCTTTTGTAATCGGTCTGGTAAAATCCGCTTCCTTTAAATATTAACCCGCCTCCGCCGATAACGCGAAACAGTCTGTCCTGCTTACAATTCGGACAGGAGACGAGCGGAGAGTCCTTTATTGATTGGGACTCTTCAAACTCGTGTGAACAGTGACTGCATTTATATTGGTATGTGGGCATACAACAATTTCAATTAACAATGAACAATTAAAGATCTCTGTCATTGCGAGCGAGTGCTGTTTACGAGCGAAGCAATCTTCCAATTAAGATGAGATTGCTTCGGCAAAAAACGCCTCGCAATGACCATCTCACTTAAGTTTTGAAAATGCTTCTCTCATTCGAGCGACTGCTTTTTCCAATTCCTGCATTGAACAGGCGTACGAGAGACGGATATTCTCCTTTGCACCGAATCCCGAACCGGGAACGGTGACCACTTTCGCTTCCTGGATCAGGTAATACGCAACATCGTCGCAGTTCTTGATCTTCTTGTCGTTGAAACTAGTACCGAAGAACTCGCTCACATTCGGAAAGAGATAGAATGCGCCGGTCGGTTTTGTGGACGAAATCCCCGGGATCGTGATCATCTCGGAATAAATATAATCACGGCGTCGCTTGAATTCTGCCGTCATCTTCCATACTTCATCGTCACTGCCGGAGAATGCCGCGTATGCCGCTTTTTGCGCAATGGAATTCGGTCCGCTGGTGACCTGGCTCTGCACTTTGTCTGCCGCCTCAACGATCTCTTTTGCCGCCGCAAGAAAACCGATCCTCCATCCCGTCATGGAGTACGCTTTTGAAACGCCGTTCACCGTGATGATCTGATCCTTGATCTCCGGCATTGAGCCAAGACTGAAATGTTTCATGCCGTCATAGATCACCTTTTCATAGATCT
>JACPGG010000033.1 GCA_016182545.1 Ignavibacteriales bacterium | reverse complement strand
TCTTGAAACGACATACGGATTGATTCGCGGCATTTCGATCGATTACGGCGTCATGGAGAAGGCGCAGCGGGTGTATGTTGTGAAAGGTGATTTTGGATGGAACGATCTCGGATCGTGGGACGAAGTGAACCGTATCTCGCCAAAGGATGAAAACGGTAATTTCATTCACGGAAAAGTGATCTCTGTGAATTCAAAGAATACCTATGTCCATACGTCGGATAAATTGATCGCAACAGTGGGTGTGGAAGATCTGATCATCATCAACACGCCGGATGCGATCCTGATCTGTAAAAAAGGGGAGTCGCAGAATGTGAAAGAGGTCGTTGACCATCTCCGCCGCAAACAAATGAATGAGTATTTGTGAAAGTGCACGGACGAGTGAATACGGTTGTTATTCATCCGTTGTCCCTTGGGATCGTACTTATTCCCTTGTCGTTATTTTTTTTCTCCTGCTCATCATCGCCGCGGTTTACCAAAGAACGATTTGCAGAACCAAAAATCTCCTCCGGAAAAGCACCCGGCAAAAATAATTCCGGCAAGCCGTCAACCGCAGAGGGATTAGCCTCGTACTATGCGGACGATTTCCACGGAAAAAAAACTGCGAACGGCGAGATTTTCGATATGCACAAACTCACGGCGGCACATCGTTCATACCCGTTCGATACCAAGGTAAAAGTCACCAATCTGGACAACGGGAAATCGGTGATTGTCCGTGTGAACGATCGCGGACCGTTCAAGCTTGAGCGCATCATGGATCTTTCATTCGGCGCCGCCGAAGCCCTTGATATGACAAAATCCGGGACGGCGAAGGTTCGGCTGGAGGTGGTTGAATGGGGACCGGATGATATTTCAAACTAAATTGTTATATTAGCCGCATGGCAAAAAAACTTCTCACGGAAAAAGATATTCTCTCCGCTGTCAAACAGGGAAAGAAATCCATTGTCGTTGAGAAGGGGTCTGTTCTTACGCCATCGGCACACGATGCTCTCCGCCAGTACAACCTCTCCGTTACTGATAAGGAAGAACAACCGAAAGAACCTCCACAGAAAACTCAATCGGCATCGTATCAATCCTCACAGATCTCTTCTTCTGTTGTCGGAGGAAACCTCATCGTCATCGGCAGCGACCACGGCGGATATGCAACGAAAGAGATGCTGAAAAAATTTCTTCACGATCTGGGATACCGCATGCTTGATGTCGGTACTAACTCCGAAGAGGCGTGCGATTATCCCGATTATGCGTATGCGGTTGCACGGATCGTTGCAAAGGGAGAGGCGTGGCGTGGAATTATGATCGAAGCGACGGGAGTTGCTTCCGCTATCGTGTGTAATAAGATACCCGGTGTGCGTGCGGTCGCTTGCTACAGCGAATTTGTTGCGCAAAGCAGCCGTGAACACAACGATGCGAATGTGTTGACGATCGGTGCCAAGGCGCTCGGTGCTGAATCGGTCAAATCAATTGTCAAAGTGTGGCTGGAGACATGGTTCGGGGGAGGAAGGCACAAACGCCGCGTCGATAAGATATCAGATATCGAAAAAAAATTCTCGAAATAATCTACTCGCCTTTTGCCGCCTGCTCATATGCGTTTGAATGCGCCTGATCGACGCCGATCAATAATTGATAGATGCTCCGGTCATTATATCCTCTGAAAACATCCGCCAGTTCTTCGTACTTCGTTTCAAAAAAAGTCCTGAACAATAATCCTCTCGGCGAGGTCTTCTTTACCTCGGCAATATTTTTGATGAACTGGACCATGTTCTTGTACGCCGTTTCAGGTTTTGTTGCAAGCAGATCCAATCCTTTGTAATGATACAAGTACCATCCTTCACGAAACGGTTGATTTTTTGGATTGGTGATATCTTCGGCAAGCACGTACTTGTTATATGTTGTAACGGTTCCGCGTTCCCATCCTTTGTTTCCTGAAGGAGCCTGGTTGACCAATGTTTGTGCTTTCAAGAAGTACTGCGTTCCGCCGAGTTTTTCGTACGAGTCGAAATCAAAGCCTAAGATGAGATACATATAATAATCGATGAAGTCCGTCAGTGCATCGAATTGAGCATCGTTCCTGTACAGCGGCTGACCGCGTGTGTATGAAAATTCCCATTTGTCATCGAAGATGCGGACCATGGGAGATTTTTTGTCGGATTTCTGATTGCCAACATAGACAGGACGAATGCTGCCGATGAAAGCCTGTGCCTGATAGGAATTATCCCCCGATGCACCGACAAAGAAGATGGTCATCGTGCATTTCACTTTTTCGCCGCCGAGATCGTCAGTTGACCATTTGCTGGAATTAATGTAGTTTTCGATGTCCTGTTCGAACGTTTGAAGCCGGTCGGACGCAACAGGGATCGATTGTATGTTGATCGTAACGTCGCATTCGATCTGTGCTGAGGCATACGAAGAGAGTAAAAGAATAAAAGCGAATATCCGAAGCATATTAAAACCTTTCAGAGGTTACCATGCGACAATATAAACTTTTCATTCTGCTCATTCAAGTTGCGATTTTTTCCGTGAGAACGAACGCCGGTTTCGAACGGATTGCACAACCGACGGCACTCTTTGCAAGGGCATTCAGCGGCGTTGCTTTTTCTTCGGAGTCGAACGTCTGGTTGAATCCGGCAGCACTCTCCAATGTTTCGTCGTTCCGATCTGCAGTATTCTACTCTCCTTCACCGTTCCAACTTCCTCAATTGACGAATTACGGTTTGCTTGCCGCCGATAACTTTGGTGTTGTAAAAGGTGGTGTATCGTTCAGTTCGTTCGGATTTTCACTCTACAAGGAAACATTCGGTTCATTAAGCGTTGCGTACACCGGAATGACAAATTTCAGTTTTGGCATCACTGTGTCGCTGTACCACCTTTCAATTGAGAGTTATGGAAGTGCATTGAAATTGGGAATTGATATTGGTTCGATCTATTCGTTGACAGAAGAACTGAATATTGGTTTTGCTCTCAACAATCTGAACGGTGCAACATACGAAGAAGATGATGACATCCCACAAATCATTCTTGCGGGACTATCATATCGCATCATTGAAGAAGCGGTCGTGAATGTTGACCTTGTCAAAGATATCCGCTATGAGCCAACATACAGGGCAGGGATCGAATTTGAACCGCACGATATTGTTGTTGTGCGTTCAGGATTCCAGGGAAAACCCTCACGGTTGTTCGCAGGAATTGGATTTACTGTCACCCGATTCACCATTGACTACGGTGTAGCAACACATGATGACTTGGGATTGACACATTCCATTGGGATTTCATTCATTCCATGAAACGCACAATAATAATCGGCATTTATCTTTTGTTGTTTCCACAGTTGCATGCTCAGGATACAACAGGCGCCTCCGCGCAGGAAACGATCGAGTCGATATTAAACAATGTCGCCGATGAACAAGATCTCCAGCAATTCGGCGAGGAGTTGGAATACCTTCAGCAACATCCGATCTACATCGTCAAACCGAACTACAACGATCTCGTAAAACTTCCGTTCGTTTCTCCGATGCTGGCAGAGGCGATTGTTCTTTTTACCGATACCGTGGAGATCATTTCATTAGATCAACTATTGGATCTCCCATTAATGACGGATGAAACGCATGCAAAATTAATTCCCTTTATCACCCTTGACCAGCCCGGATCCCAATCAAATTTCTCTCTCTTCGCATTGCAAAATATGGAATCACGAACACGTGTTGAGAGACGCTTGCAAGAGTCCCAAGGATATCGTGACAACACGTTTCGCGGCGATATCACCAGTACATACCAACGAATGCGATTGAGTAACGGGAATATAGAACTTGCAGGACTTTTTGAGAAGGATGCCGGGGAAATCTATGATGACGGATTGATTGCGGGATACATTTCCATAAAAAATATTTCACTGATCCGTCACGCCGTTGTCGGAAATTTCAACATATCGTCAGGACAAGGTTTGATGTTTGCAAAGAACATTGCCACAGCAAAAGGAAGCAACGCCGTAAGTCAAACGAGGAAAAGAGGAAGTATCATCTCGCCGAGCGTCTCGACAGATGAATACAGATACTTCCAGGGTGTAGTGGGGAGTGCACTATTCAGTAATCTCTCAATAGCAGGTTTCTATTCCAAAAGAGATATTCCAGCATCTGTGGACGCATCGGGAACCGTGACAAGTTTTTATACATCCGGGATATACAGAACCGCAAATGATCTTAAATGGAAGCACGGGGTCGATGAACGCATGCTCGGTGCACATCTGAATTATGCTGTCGATCCGTTAAAATCATTTTCCGTCACATTGATGAATGTGGAATACAGCAAAGCGATCAGTACTTCACTCTTCGATCTGAGGAAAAGAAAAAGTATTTCAGCCGGAAGTTTATCATGGGAATTACCATTTCCGGTGGTAAATTTCTTTGGTGAAATCGCTTCAAATGAAGGGGACCGGTTCAGTAAAATATTCGGGGCGATTGTTCCACTATCACCCCGTGTTGCTGTGAGCTATCATCATCGCACATTCACAAAAGGATTTACCAGCCCATTTGCCCGTCCGTTCGGTGAACGGGACATTATCAGCGATGGTGAGGTAGGGAATTATTTTGGTGCTGAGTTCAAATTGCCGGATCTGACTATCAATACATACGTCGATACTTATTTGCTTCCTTCAACAACAAATACATTTGATACTCATGGAACAGAAACATTCGTGCATGGTGCATATTCGTTCAACGAACATGTTGACGTCACACTTCAAGTCAGATCAAAAACACGCAGACAGACATTCGTCCGTGCGTTTGATGATCAAAGAGTTCAAACAAATTACCGGTTTGCTTACAAAGCTCAAATCACTCGTCAGGTCGCTCTCGTCCAACGATTCGAGGTTGTGAACATTTCGTATGACCCATCGAACTACAAAGAAAAAGGATTTCTTACTTTTATAGAAGGGATCTTGAAGTGGAAAGATATTGCAGCGGATCTTAAATCAAGAGTTGTCTTCTTCGATACAGATTCGTACGATTCACGACTGTATCAGTATGAATCCGACGTCGCGGGGAATTTCTCGAATCCGCCATTATACGGAAATGGCATCCGGTGGTATCTTATCCTTGGCTACGAAATATTTAATAAGTTCAGACTTTCAATGAAATATTCGGAAACTAAAAAACTGCACGAACATGTTCTAGGAAGCGGCGATGATGAAATCCTGGGCAATGTAGACAATTATATTGCACTGCAGTTGGATTTCGAGATGTGATGAATTTTTTGTAAATTGATACATGATGAGTGACAAAAACAAAACAGTCGTGCTCGGGATGAGCGGTGGTATCGACTCCTCCGTCTGCGCCGCGTTATTTGTGGAACAGGGATATACCGTTATCGGGATAACGATTAAGACATTTAACTATGATGATGTCGGCGGAACGATCGAAGGGGACAAGAGCTGCTGCTCACTCGATGGAATCAACGATGCACGGATCATAGCGGCGAAATTCGGCTTTCCACATTATGTCATGGATTTTTCAGAGGTGTTCGGTCGAAACGTGATCGATAATTTTATCGACGAGTATATGCACGGACGGACGCCAAATCCATGTGTTATTTGCAATCGCAAGATCAAGTGGGAAGAACTGCTCCGCAAAGGGTTGCAGCTTGGTGAAAAGACCTGCGCAAAGATCAATCCTATATGTTGTGGAACGTTACGCAAGAATCGTTGAGCAGAACGATCTTCCCGCTAGCCGATTTAACAAAAGAAGAAGTGCGCGAGATCGGGCACAAGCATGGATTAAAGAATGCTGCAAAAGGCGAGAGCTTCGAAATTTGTTTTATTACGGATAACAACTACGAGCGCTTTCTGAAGCATAAAATGCCCGCGCTTGAGAAGGAAGTTGCCGGGGGAGAGATCGTAATGAATGGTGAAGTCATCGGCGAGCATCAGGGATTTCCATTCTATACGATAGGGAAGAGAAAAGGGCTTGGCATCGCTCATCCCGATCCTTTGTATGTTACATCGATCGATTACAAAGAGAACAAGGTGATCGTCGGACACGAAAAAGAGCTGTATCATGCCGGACTGCATGCTTCGAAATTGAATCTTATCAAGTATGACAATCTGCTCTCAGGAAAACAATTGACGGTGAAGATCCGATACAAAGATACTGATGAAACCGGTTTTGTAACTCAGGTGGATGGAAGTGGGAATGGTGAAGGGAGAATAAAAATAGAATTTGAAAAGCCAAAGCGGGCGATCACCCCGGGTCAATCCGTTGTATTTTATGAAGGGGACGATCTTGTCGGGGGTGCTATCATCGATGAAGTCTTCAACTAGCGAAAACAATCCTGCCGGGGTTCTAAAACCGTGGCAGGTGTTTATCAGAACAATCCTTCCGATCCTTTTTCTCCTCCTTTTCACCGGCGCTTCGTACGAATTCACATTTCAGAACGGATGGACATCGTGGGACGATGACGTGTATGTGACGGATAATCCGTACATCCGCAATTTCTCACCTGAGAATGTAACGGCAGTCTGGACGAAACAATTCAATGGTTCGTACCTGCCGTTGACGATGATGTCGTACATGCTGGATTATTCGATCGCTGAATTCGACCCTTTTGTATATCACCTCACAAATGTTCTTTTCCATTTGGCAAATACAGTTCTGGTCTATCTTTTTATCGGATTTTTAACAAAGGGAAATTATTTCGCGGCGTTTACAACAGCAATGATCTTCGGTATTCATCCGATGCATGTGGAATCGGTTGCCTGGATCTCGGCACGGAAGGATGTCTTGAGCGGTTTCTTTTTTCTTCTCAGTCTTATCGCGTATCTGAAGTATGTACAGGAAGCGAAACAGCAGGGATTGATATTCTCTTTTCTCTTTTTCGTCCTTGCCCTTTTTTCAAAGGTCATCGTCTTTACTCTTCCGGCAATCCTGCTGCTTATCGATCGGTATCATGGAAGAGCGTGGCATAAAAGTCTTTTCATGGAAAAGATCCCGTTTGTTTTTGCCGGACTCGTATTTGCCCTCATCGGTTTACTTTCGCAGCATACGGCAGAAGCGATTCGCTCAACATCGATCGAACAATTTATCCTAATGCCGCACTATTCATTGTACTTTTACTTGGAAAAATTCATCCTTCCGATCAATCTTTCTTCATTATATCCATATCCGAAAATGAAGGATGGATTCTTTCCATTGATCGTGTATGGAGCAGTTCCCGTTGTTTACTCTGTCGGATATGTCGCATGGAAAAAGAGGAGGGAAAAAGATCTCATGTTCGGTTTGCTTTTTTTTCTCGTTCTCATTCTCCCCGTGCTTCAACATATTCGATTCAGCAATATCATTGCCGCTGACCGTTTCACCTATCTTTCATATATCGGACTGTCATTCCCGATCGGCATGTGGTTGAATACATTGTATGCACGATCGAAGAGACAAAGGAGACGAGCCATTCTTGCAATTGGTGTTATCATTATCACCGTACTGTATTTGACCTCCATGGAGAGGGTGAAGGTGTGGAAGGATAGCAGAACGTTGTGGAACGATGTATTTAAAAAATATCCGGATGCGTTTCAATAAGTCTTTTCACGCATCAATGTTTCGGGCGTGATTCTGTTTGCACTTTGATTTCAGACAATATGTGATGGACTTCCGATTGATCCTTTGCAGTCAATAGCCGGTTATATACTGAATCGCTTTTTACATTTACGGCGATCATTCGTAGTGCATTGAGATACTCTTTTTCGTTCGTCCCGGTCGAGACCATAAAGATCAATTTAACAGTATCGCCTGTTTGTTCGTTATAGACGATCTCTTTTTTTACTCTGGCAAACAGTACGACAACTTCCTTCCCTTCGCTGCCGACTCTTCCGTGCGGTACTGCCACTTTCTTTCCGATGATCGTCGGGATTTGTTCTTCGCGGTCGATGATGCTCTGCAAAAACTCCGATTTGTTGGCAACAACTCCCGCTTTATATGCTTGATTAGCCAGTTTCGCGAAAAGTTCATATTTCGAAGATGCATCAAGATCCAGAATAATGAGTTTTTCCGGTACGAATGAAGCGAGGTGGGGATGCTCGATTTTTCCCTGACTGATATCCAACGCGTACTGAATTGCTTCATCCATTGTCGGAACAAAATTTCCGATGCCGATCTTTTGGGAAACGCCGAGATTATATAGAATCTCGCGTACTCTCGGACGCAATCCGACGATGAGGAGCCGTTTGTTGTCTTTATATAGTCTGTCAACGATATTCTCCAGTGCGACTGCACCTGTTGTGTCAATGATCGGGACATTCTCTATATCAAGGATCACCACTTTAAAATCAAAATTATTTTCAAGACGGTCGACAAATGTTTTTGCGGCGCCGAAGAAGAGAGGACCTTCGATGTCGAAGATGACGATCTTGTGGTCATTTAATTTTGTACGTGTCTCTTCATCCAGTTGAACGCTTGCTGAACCAAAATCATTTTGCGTGACCATGCCGAGCTCGCTCATTCGGTGAACGAACAGGAATGCCGCCATCACCATCCCGACCTCGACCGCTGTAATAAGATCGACGAAGACGGTGATTGCGATCGTTGTCAGCATAACGACTGAGTCAGGAAGGGGAGCTTTGGGGATGAGCTTGATCGGTTCTGTTTCGAACATGCCGATAGCAGTCATCATCAGCACGCCCGCCAAAGCTGCTAGCGGAATGTGTGACGCTAAACCGCCGAGGAAGAGCATCACCACGACGAGGATCAATCCGTGAATGATACCGGATAATTTTGTTTTTGCACCACTGCGGATATTCACCATCGTACGGACGATCGCTCCGGTCCCCGCGACACCTCCGAAAAAAGGAGCGGTAAAATTCGCTATTCCCTGTCCCATCAATTCTTTGTTGCTGTTGTGCCTGGTATTGGTCGCATTATCAGCGACAACGGATGCAAGCAGTGTTTCGATCGCGCCGAGAAGGGATATGGTGAATCCTGCCGGAACGCATTTTTGCCATGTCTCCCACGAAATTGCAGGGAGACTGGGAGTTTGAAACGAGGATGGAATCGCTCCAATTGTTTTAATGATTTCGGCTGCTGAAACAGATTGCAATTCCGCATTGAATTGCAGTTTGAAAAAATCCAGTGACGAAAAATAATATGCAACGATTGTTCCGACGAGTAGTCCGATGAGAGAGCGGGGAAGATTCTTGTTGATCTTGGGAGCAACATAGATCACAGCCATTGTGATCACGGCGATGATCGGGGCAGTGTTGAATGTTTTGAATTGCTGTGTGAAGATCAGTATTGCTATACCGTTCGTAAATCCTACGATCACCGGATACGGAACGAGCGAAACATACTTGCCGAGTTTCAGCAGGCCGAACCCGATCTGGAACATCCCGGCGATGATGCATGCAGCCAGCAGCGCTTCAACGCCCCCATAATCAGCACCTTGGGGATTTCCGTTGTATGATAACAATCCAAATCCGAGAGCAAGAGGAAGTGCCACGATTGCGGATGTTAATCCGCCGATTAGGTCTTGTTTCAGATGGGAGAAATCGAATTGGAGGATGGATCGAAATTCAAATTCCTTGAAGTATTCTTTTACAAAAGAGGAAGAGCCGGTGTCTGATTCCATTTCCGAAATGCCGTATTCAAATATTCAACGTGAAGTATATTAACCTTACCAAATATACGATTTTTGGAATTCATTTGCATTGTCATTTCTTCCGACGTGATACAGATCGACGGATATCTATACGCTGAATTTCCCGTGCAACTATCATTTTTTCCATCTACATTTGTCACGGAAAGGGAGTTTGTTGAATTTCTCAATGGTCGTATCTTCCAGTAAATATTGCCAAAACTGCGGCGCAGAACTTCACGGCGAATATTGTTCTGCCTGCGGACAGCGGG
>JACPGG010000197.1 GCA_016182545.1 Ignavibacteriales bacterium | reverse complement strand
GGGATCGACGAAAAGATCCACGATAACCTTTCTTATGCTGACAATGTAATGCAACTATCCCTGCACAAAGCACAGGATATTGCCGGGAGAAATTCCAACGGAATAGTGATCGGTTCTGATACTATTGTAGTGATCAATAAGAAAATATTGAATAAACCGGCAACGAAAGATGAAGCATTTGAAATGCTTACCGGATTAAGCGGTAAAACCCATAGTGTCTTCACTGGTTTTGCATTGGTTGACGTAAAGAGTAAAAAATTCTATATTGATTATGAGACAACAGAAGTCACATTCAGGAGGTTAAGTGATGGTGAAATTACTGACTATATCGATACTGGTTCTCCAATGGATAAAGCAGGGGCGTATGGTATACAGGACGATTTCGGCGCTGTCTTCGTCGAAAAAATTAACGGCTGCTATTATACTGTTGTCGGTTTTCCTCTGGCAAAGTTTTACACGGCATTCACGCGTTTCGTGACCGACCTTGGGTACTTGAAAGGAATTGTATGAACAATAAAATAAGAGTATTGATTGCGAAAGCCGGGTTGGACGGGCACGACCGCGGTGCAAAAGTTATTGCGGCAGCGTTGCGCGATGCCGGGATGGAAGTAATTTATACAGGACTCCGTAAAACACCCGAAACGATCGTTGAAGCTGCATTGCAGGAAGATGTGAACGCTATCGGCATCAGTTCACTCAGCGGTGCACACATGACAATCTTCCCGAAAGTGCTGAACTTGATGAAGGAGAAAGGAATGGATGATGTAATGTTGTTCGGCGGCGGGATCATCCCTCAAGAGGATATTGATAAGCTGAAAGCGATGGGGGTCGGCGAATTATTTACTCCCGGGTCATCGACATTTACAATAATTGACTATATCAAAAGATCGTTTGGCGCGACGATTAACGTTTAGGTCTCTGTCTCATCAAATTCTATGGAATAATTTTCTCCTCTCTCATACGCTTGTTCTTCGACCTCCTTTACTCTGCTGTTAATGATGACGATGGAAACCGGATTGAACCCAAACAAGTCTTCAGTTGAAAAGATCGCCTTAAAATCTTTTTCAGTAAAGAGTATCTCAAATTTTCTTGAATATTCCTCTAAGCGTTTCAGGTAATATTCCATATTTTCATCAGGAAAATTCGAGTCCCATTCATGAGATTCTTTGGCACTTTCAAAACTTCTCACATTTGCACCGACTCCGGTTATGTAGTATCTGATTCTGCTACCTTGTTTGTACTTTCTTGACGATTGAAGTGCAAGCTCGTATGCCGCAGACTTGTTTCGCTTCTCGTTCTTAACATCATTTGAGTATTCTTCCAAGGAATCTTTCAATACTTCGGTGCGTGTAAAATCATTCACATCCAAACCATGTGTACGTATGGTACTTTCCAATTCTGTGTACAAATTGTGCAGGTCTTGAATACGGTCATTAAGAATACAATCAATGCACTGCTGAATGTAATTCCTGCCGAATCGTTCGATGGAGCGGGAAATAAGAGATGATCCCTTAATTGTTATTCGGTTATCATGATGCAGCAGCGCATAATTTTTCATTTTGTAACTCAACATCTTCTTAAATCGTCCGCTATACGCAAGATTGATTCCTTCAGGCAGAGTTCCCGATAGATGCTCCACGAATTTACGTTCTGCTTCCTCTCCTAAAATATTATCCGGCGGGATAAAGAATATCCCATCCGTATCAACTTCTATAACCGTACCATTATGCAATTCAATCTCATAAATGAGTTTCTTCAACAACTCTTGCCCCGTCGTTGTAATGACATCTGCTTGATTATAATCGTTGAATAATCCTTTATTGTATCCAAGGTAACCGTAGAATGAATTGATCAGGATCTTGAACGACGATTGCATTGCATCGAGTGATGATTTTTCTTGTTCTCCCTGGACAGATTGAAGTTGTTTCTTGGTCTCGAGTCTCAAGGATGTAAGATACTCCAGTGCAGTCTGAAATATCTTAAGGTCATCGGTGATTGGCTGAACATTTTTGGACAACATGATGGAAGGATACAGCGATTCGACATCCGCATGAACAACGGGGCTGAAGACACCGGTGTAAAAAATATCGGTGTAACCGCCCGTTGTTTGATATCCTCGTTGCGGCTTTGGAATTGAATAGCGTTGCTTGATATACTCGCGCAAAAAGAGCGATTCGATTTTAGCCGCCGATCCGAGCTTAGCAACAGTTCCGTAATTGAATGGCAACATTTGTGTAAGATAAAATGTACTCCCGGATAACTTTTCACTCAATCCTCGCGTCTCCCTTACGTCATCGTACGCATATTTCTTCAATGTCTCCAGATCGTTGTCCCAATACCATGAAATTTTGTCGCCTTCGATGTATGTTCTCTCCGGTGAAGCAAGCCCAAAATATTTGGCGGCATACTTCAATCCATGGCTTTCCATATTTCGTTTGCTCATGTCGAATGATTGCACTAGAAGCCATGTATCGATCAAATGCCTGCCGGCAACCTCGTAACTCATATATTCAACAAAATTTTCGGCGAATGACGTTCGCGAACGATATCCTGAAGGCGGTGATCCGTCTCTTCCGATTGCAAACTCGAGCGAATGCAACTCGCAGCGGCGTAGAATGTACGGAAGATCGAAATTGAAGATGTTATGTCCTTCAATGACATCCGGATTCTTTTCGAGAATCGTCTTCACACACTGTTGCAGCAGTTTTTTTTCCGTTACGTTCTTTCCTCCAAGAACTGTCTCCCATCCGCGATTATCCGAAAGCGCTATAAGAATGATCCTGTCATCTTTACGGTCAGCCCTGCTAAAGCGATACTCTTTCGAATAGGTTTCAATATCGATTTGCAGACGATGAAGATCATTGAAGTTCATATTTTTGAAGAGCGTTTTACCGCTTTGCAGCAGGTATTGCGTATTCATATCCGACCGGAGGAAAATATGGTCGGTATCGAGATAGGAGTTGTAAGCGGACTTTAATTCTTTGTTGATTCTCTTCACAACATGATTTACCGCATCCCACAAAATGCTGACGGAAGGGAAGGCGCAAATGTATTGATAGAAATTCTTGCCGTCGAGTTTCTTGATCCAAAATTTGGAAGCGAATCCTTCAATGAACCGATTGTCAGAAAGATGAAAGAAAGGGAAGAACTCTTCGTCCCTGTACTCGATGAGATCTCCGGCACGTTTATAGATGCGGACGTTCGACTCTCCGTCGGTCTGCACAGCGACGATATTGCTTTCATCATCATGTCCGAAGAGGATGGGATTCATAATGAAAGGTAAACAAGTCTCTTTTCTAAAACAAAAGGTCGGAAAGTAATCCGACCTTTATATCATTCCTTTATGGCTTTAAGTATATCTTAAATCCGCCGCTGGCTTTTGTTCTGGCGCCGAAAATGCCGATCCCTCCATGAATATTAAACCGGATTTCCTTTAATTCCCCCCCTTGGGCGGGTATGATCTGATTGATGTAATCACTAAAGTTGAAATCGACAGCATAGACGTCAAATTGAATGTTACCATAGTAGCTAAGAAAAACCCAGGGCAAATCGGAATTTTGTTGTTCTTTCGGAAGACCTATTCTGTATCCGATTATTTCCGGTTTTCGAAAATCTTTGCTCGTAGTGTCGCTGTAAAATGCTTTGGGAATCATTGCCGCATTTGAGTCCAGATATGTGATGGTCGGGAGATATGTAGCGTAATTATTACTTGCGGACCAGTAAAATTCATGTACGGGAGCAAAAAGATTATACTTTATAGTATCCCCATTGTTCATTGTTGCAGATGTTATATGGAAAGTGTCGGGGACAGTTGTCGTAGCCGTTACTTGTTTTGTCCATCCCGGAATTGACACTTCCAATTTATATGTCTTTGTCGGACTAATTTTTTTATTGCTATCGGTAGAGTAATATCTTCCGGGATTTGATGCATCATAGATCAGTGAATCATAAAAGTTCACATCAACGCCGCGAACAATAACTGTTGCATTGGAGATTGCTAGTGCGTCAAGATCATACAATTTATCCACCTGACCGGTCCAATGAAGTCTCAACGTATCGATGTTTTGATTTGCCGTGAGAGTTCCGTTGACAACGACCTCTTTTCTGTAATCAATGGCAGTCGACGTTTCTTCACAACCCGTCATGACTGATGAAAGAATAATAATTAAGACGGAAATATACTTTTTCATTTTCGTTAACCTTGTTATCATTTAGAATGAAAAATCCAAACCGAATGTCGGTATGATTGGTAGCAATTTGACGTCAGTTATTTCTGTGGGATTCTTTGACGTATCAAATGCCTTGAACCAGACATTTCTCCGGTTATAGATATTAAAAATTTGGAAGTACCAACTGCCGTGCAAACCAAAGAATGAAGCTCGTTTCGTTACGCTCACATCCATACGATGATACGGCGACAATCGTCTGTTGAACAATGGACCTGCCAATGGATGATCGGTACGAATGCCCTGTTCAAAAGTAGAGTACTCGCCAACAGCTTGCGTATATGCTTGTCCTGTTGCATATGTAAAGACCGCGCCAAATTTCCAATTTTCATCCAATTGATAGTTGGCAGCGATTGTCAAATCATTTCGACGGTCGTACTTTGGCTGGAATTCTTCACCACTGTTAAGTTGTGGATATTTTCTGTACGTCCAGGCGAGCGTATAGCCGATCATCCCCGTTAGATCTCCGATTTTCTTCTGAAGGAAAACTTCGCCGCCCAACGCACGCCCTGTTCCGGAATAGAATAATTCGCTGACGTCCTTTGTGTATGTTATTTCATTTTTGAAATAAAGGATATCTCTGAAGATTTTATAGTATGCTTCCACGGAGATACTCATTTCTTCGAGATGCCTGCTTTCATACCCTATAACAAAATCGTATGATTTGCTCATTGTCATTTTTTTATTTATCGGGACCCAAATATCAAATGGAGAAAATCCATTGTCCGAACCTGCGGGAACAGCCATTAAAAACTGGTAGTACAAACCGGTAGCAAATTTTACGGAACTTGCTTCATCAACATTATACCGAGCATTGAAACGAGGACCTACGCCGGTCTGTTTGGAAAGATCCTGGTATTCCACGCGGACTCCCCCTTGTAAAGTCCAACGTTCGCTTGCCCTCCATTCATCTTGTAAATAGAAGGATGCCTGAGCAGGGCGCTCTAGAAATTCGTATGGATCACCGTCGCCCGATGTTGTGTAAGTCACTCGGTATTGAGACCACCAAACACCTATTTTCAGAAGATGGTCGTTTGTCCAGAAAAAATCCAAATCACCTTTTAGCGAGAAGTCGTTGATACTGTTACTTTGCGAAAATCCGGTACCGCCAAAATTAAAAATGGTTCGGGAAACATATCGGCTGTACGAAGCTGTAAAATTTGAGAACAATGTCTGATCGAATACATGGGTCCATTTCAACGCACCGGTTCTGTTTCCCCAGCGCATATTGATGCTCAATTCATTTTGCCCGAGTGCAAATTTAAGGTCATCCTGTCCAAGATACCCGACGAATGAAACTTTATCATTCTCTCCGAAATCCTGGTTAAGTTTTGCATTTGCATCATAAAAATAATACAAGGGAATGGCATCTTTACCTGTATCCAATTTAGCAGCGGCAACAAATTGATCGAAATACGTTCTCCTTCCGGAAAGAAACCAAGAACCACTCCCAAGGGGTCCTTCACCTGTTACACGTGTGCTCAACAAACTGATGGATGCTTTGCCGTGCGTGTTTACTCTGTCTCCATCAATATTTGTCACATTCAATACCGAAGACAATCTTCCACCGTATTCGGCGGGGAATCCGCCTTTCATTAAATCGATATCTTTAACTGCATCATTATTAAAGGTGCTGAAGAACCCAAAAAGATGCGATGGATTATAGACAACAGTTCCGTCAAGGAGAATTAGATTTTGGTCAGTACTGCCTCCGCGAACATTTAGACCGCTTGAAATTTCTGAAGTTGCTTTAACGCCGGGCATCAATTGCAATGCTCGAAATACGTCGGCTTCACCTATTGTGGGAAGAGAGGCGATATCCCTTGCTTGCATGACGATCCGTCCTGTTTGCGTTGCTCTTTTTTCTTCTTCCAATTCCGCATTAATGACGACTTCTGAAATCTGTACCGATTGATCGGAAAGGTAAATGTCCTGCACGATTCGTTTATTATTCAGTGTATTGATGGTCACTGTTTGTGGCTGGTATCCGAGAAGCGAATATTGTACTTCATATTCTCCTTCAGGGATGTTTGGAATGGCATAATACCCTTCGATATTTGATGCAGCTCCGATTTTTAATTTCTTGATATAAACATTTGCAAACGGCAATGATTCTTTATTTGACTTGTCACGCAGGAATCCACTTAACGTTGCTTTATCTTGGGGATATGTCAACGACACTGCACATATCAGCAAGAGAAGTATTCTTTTCATTTATTTTTTTCCCTGTATCTAATGTGTGAAATAACGCACCATGTTACGATTGTAACAAACCAAAGTTACGGGTGGTTGCACAATCTACATTGAAATCATGAAGATTTAACACTGGAATCGGTGAAACGGCGGTTTTGTTCGGTAGAAATGAACTATTGAGAACGTAGCAATTGAATGAGAGAAAAAACTCGGAATTTCATTTGAGCGGAGAGGGAGGGATTCGAACCCTCGATACCCCTGCGGGTATACCAGTTTTCGAGACTGGTGGTTTCAACCACTCACGCCACCTCTCCGAGTTGAATTGATATGTACACAGAAAATTTTCAGCGGAGAGGGTGGGATTCGAACCCACGATACCCTTGCGGGTATACCACCTTTCCAGGGTGGCCAATTCAACCACTCTTGCACCTCTCCAGTCAGTTGAATTTTCTGTGCATCAAATATATCGAAATTTCACATTTGAACAAAACGAAATTTACTTACGAGTGCACCCTTATCATAGTCAGCATACATTTTGATGCAGCAGCTGCGTAGACTGCATGTGGAATGCTCGCCGGAAGGATTATCAATTCATTACTCACTACTGAATGTTTGTCTTCACCAATGGAAACGTTGAAATTTCCTTCCACGCAAAAGAACAATGCATCAAAAGGGGCAGTATGCTCACTGAGTGCTTGTCCTTTGTCGAAAGCAAAGAGTGTAACATTTCCCCCCTCATTTTTTAGTATCGTCTTGCTGACAATGGAATCTTTTTGAAATTGAATGTTTGTCGATAGATTGATCTTCATATTCTTCCTTTCTTTTCTTGAGACTATAGATCTCTTCTTTCAAATGCCTGTTTGACTATACAGATTGATTTCTTTACTTTTCATAAGAATTTTTCCTCTCAAGGGAACACACGCCTGCATGCCGGAACGAATATTCGAAAGCATTGGTTTAGGTGATGCACTTTGAGGTGCAGGTAGGTCACCAATTCAACGTTCAATCTACTGTTTATTTATTTAAAGGAGAAATGCTATGCCTGTTACTGTTGGTCAAAAAGCGCCGAACTTCACGCTGCCGGACACCGGAAAAAAACCGACATCGTTGTCTGACTTTGCTGGAAAAAAAGTCGTATTGTTTTTTTATCCCGGTGCTTTCACGGGAGTTTGCGAAAAGGAAATGTGCACGGTGCGCGACGCAATGGCTGATTTTAACAAAGTGAATGCACAGGTACTTGGAATCAGCGTCGATTCCCCGTTTGCAAACAAAGGATTTGCAGAGAAGAATGGAATCACTTTTCCGTTGTTGAGCGACTTCACCCGCTATGTTGCTGCGCAATATGCAGGGCTTGTGAGCAACTTTGCAGGAATAGTAGGGCTTACCGTAGCAAACCGATCAGTTTTTGTCATCGACGGAAGCGGTACTGTGACGTATGTGTGGATATCAGAGAATCCCGGTGTTGAACCGCCATATGATGAAGTAAAGAAAGCAGCTGCATAAAGATTCTATGGCTGAATTGAATGTGGGTGCACAGGCGCCCGAATTTTCGTTGACGGCACAGGACGAAAAAACATATTCACTGAAAAAATTCCGAGGCAAAAAAGTTGTTGTGTATTTTTACTCTGAAGATGATTCCGGAACGTGCACGGACCAGGCGTGCAGTTTCAGGGATCATATGTCTCGCATCGGAGAAACAGGCGCGGTCGTGCTCGGCATAAGCCCCGACGGTTTGGCTTCCCACAAAAAATTCTCGTCAAAATATAGTCTGAATTTCTTAATCCTGAGCGATGAAGACAAATCCGTGATGAAAAAATATGGTGTCTGGAAAAGAAAAAAATTGTTTGGTAACGTTTATATGGGTGTCATTCGTACAACATTTGTGATCAATGAATCCGGGACGATCTCTCATATTTTTTCTAAAGTCAGAATTAAAGGACATGTTAATAAGGTCATCAAAGCGCTGAGTGAATAAATGGGGAGAGTGTACGTATATCGCCGCGCGCATTTCAGCGCATCGCATCGGTTGTTCGATCCTCAGTTGAGCGACGAAAAGAATTTTGAAATCTTCGGTGGTTGTTCAAATCCGAACGGACATGGACACAACTATTATATTGAACTCTGCATTGCCGGTGAGCCTGATCCAAAAACCGGATATGTGATTGACCTGAAAAAAGTGAAGAACATTCTTCGCGTACAGTTTTTGGACAAAGTGGATCATAAGAATCTCAACGTTGATGTCGATTTTATGAAAGGGATAAATCCGACGACGGAGAATATTGCCATTGCTGCTTGGAGACAAATTGCTCCGTCTATCAATGAAGGTAAGTTATATTCGGTACGGATTTATGAAACAGAGAAGAATTTTGTTGAATATCGAGGAGAATAGTTTTGGCTAAATCGAAAGCGAGCGAACAAGATTATAAGCGTCTGGAAAAATTAGTTTACGAACAGTTGAAGTTCATCGGTGAAGATCCGAAGAGGGAGGGTCTGTTAAAAACGCCGCATCGCGTTGCAAAATCGCTCCACTTCCTCACGAAGGGATACAAAGAAAATGTCCGCGAAATACTGAATGGAGCTGTCTTTACCGAGGACACAAAAGAAATGGTCATCGTCAAAGACATCGACTATTTCAGCATGTGCGAACATCATTTGCTCCCTTTTTATGGTAAAATTCACGTTGCTTATATTCCCAACCAGAAGATTGTCGGACTGAGCAAGATTCCCCGCATCGTCGATATGTATGCGCGCAGGCTGCAAGTACAAGAGCGAATGACTCGTCAAATTGCCAATACATTATTTGAGGTACTCCAACCGGAAGGTGTTGCCGTTGTGTGCGAGGGGAAACATATGTGCATGATGATGCGCGGTGTAGAGAAACAGCATTCTCTTGCAACAACAAGCGCAATGCTTGGTGTTTTCCAAACTAATATCAAAACACGATCTGAATTCTTAACCTTAATTACGAATAAACTCTCTTGATAGAATTAGAAAAGAATTATGTACCCGTTGTATGGGTTACCGGTGCAACAAAAGGAATCGGTCTTGCAATCGCAAATTCGTTTGCAATTATCGGCTGCAAAGTTATTTTGAGCGGGAGGAATAAGACGCAGCTGGAGATAAATGCCGGAAGAATCATCGATCAAGGCGGATTTGCTCTGCCGATCGCCTGCGACGTGACTTCCGAAACAAGCATCAGGGGCGCGTTTGCAAACATTAACAAAAAGATCGGCGATGTTGATGTACTTGTCAATAACGCGGGGGTGACTGTCTTTGAAACATTCGACAAAACATCCATTAAAGAATTTGATTCCATCATCGCAACTAATTTGCGGGGATATTTTCTTTGTACGAAGATGGTACTTTCATCCATGCTGAAACGAAAGAAAGGACATATAATCAATATCCATTCTGTGGCAGCGCGAGATATTTTTTACAACTCTTCAGCATACGCTGCTGCGAAAGCCGGTGCTCTGGCAATGTCGCGCAGTCTGCGCCATGAAGTCCGGAAAAAGGGAGTGCGGGTTATCGATGTACTTCCCGGCGCAACGGAAACAGATATGTGGAACAAATCAATCCGTAAAAAATATCACCAGAAAATGCTGCAGCCGGAAGATGTCGCTGACGCTGTCGTTTCAATTTATTGTCAACCGCAACGGTTGACCACTGACGAGATCGTTCTTCGTCCGGTTGAAGGAGATCTGTAGTGGATCTGAAGG
>JACPGG010000020.1 GCA_016182545.1 Ignavibacteriales bacterium | reverse complement strand
TTCCTGCCCGCCGATCGCATCCATTTCTTCGCGGATGATATTCATGACTTTCTTCCTGACCGCATAACCGAGCGGGAGGAATGAATAGACACCAGCGGTCAGTTGCCGCATCAATCCGGCTCGGATCATTAATTGGTGACTTGAAATGACTGCATCTGCAGGAACTTCTTTTACGGTAGGGAAAAAGCCTTTACTGAATCTCATCGAGGTTTGCAAATATTAATAAGTTGGAAATACTATTTGTTGTAAGTTTCAGAATTCAGATTTCAAGAATAACACCGGACGAATTTATTTACGATCTGAGACGTGAAACAGGAATCGTCTCAAAGAAATGCTGTGCTCTCGCGCAGACTCGAACTGCGATTAGAAGTTTAGGAAACTCCCGTTCTATCCACTTGAACTACGAGAGCGGTGATTAAAAATACGAAAAACGGAGGTGAATACAAAGAGAGGATCGTTTCAGTTTTTTTGATCGAGAAGGGAGCGAATATTTTTCCCCCGACGGTAACCGATGATTCCCTGCGCAGGTCCGATGAGCCAATACATCATGCCGGAATAAAAAGCCATTCCCGGTCCACCGAAGATCACAAGGGAAATCGAAATAAGCCCGATGCAACAATTCGCACAATGTCCCGCCATCTCCCCTTTTGTGTGAACGAGTTCCGTGGCAGTCAATTCGAGGTGCTCACGCTGACGGTATGCATGCAGGTACATGAAGAAATAGATAGCGTAGATGACAATGAATCCTATACCGTACGCCACCATCATTGTGGGCCATTGATGATTTTCAATCGCTCTTACAACCGTTCCGTCGGCAAGTGTCACATTGATGGACATTCCCGAGAACATCTTCACAAGGAGTGTTGCAAGGAATTTCGTCGGATAGACAAAAAAGACCACGACAAACAAGAGGAGAAAATTCATCCACAGTACAAACCGGTCGTCAAGTCCAAACCGTCGGAAATACTGGTAGTGATCGTACCAAACAACGGCAAGCAACGCAAAGGCGAGTGCAAAACCGATGAAACCGTGGAATGTTTCTTCGAGTTGTGTAAACGTGCGGGGTACTTCAAGAGTAACGACAAGAAGCGTCAGAGCGAAACCGAAGACGTTGTCGCTGAATCCTTCAATGCGGGATATATCGCCTCCGCGCCAATTGAAACCGACCTCTTTACCGTAATTCGTCTTCGAAAGTTTTTCGCGGATCATTCTTCGGTTTTACGAGATGTGAAAAATTGTTTTTTAAAGAAAGCGCCAATCGCACCACCAACCGAGTAGAATAACCCCATAAAACCAAAAAGAATCAACCCAAGAGGAAACATCGAGCCGATTTCACCTGCCATAACTATCATTGCAACAGGTTGAAGTACGACAGAAAGCATTCCTTTCAATACGACCTTGGAGGGATCAACAAAAGCAGCCACAACATTCATGAGAAGCATGAGAGGAACACCCAACGACCAAAACAGATCACTATCCCATGCTTCCCGTCTGTTCGTCATCATCGAAATCAGCACCCAAACGATCAAGCCGCCCAGGGCAAGTGCAGTATTGATCTTCAGAGTGCGGTCAAAAGTGAGTTGAATCATCCGTTAATTATTTTATCAAGATCATCCGTTTCACATCGGTGAATTTTTCTGATGACAATTTATAAAAATAAATGCCGGAAGCAAATGCCGATGCATCCCACACGGCTGAATATTTTCCCGGCGCAACCATACCGTTCACCAGTATTGCTGCTTCTCTGCCGACAATATCATAGACTTTCAGCGTAACAAATCCTGTCGAGGCAATTGTAAAATCGATCGACGTCTGCGGATTAAATGGATTGGGATAGTTTTGCTCCATCGAATATACTAATGGCTGTATGGGATTGGTCTCAACAGATTGCGGTTGATTTTGCGTCCTGAACGACATCGTGAATGGATCACCGGGAATCGAATCTTTATTTGCATCAATCGCAAATCCATAAATTGATTTTGCGCCTGCGCCGATGGTAACAGTATAGTAAGTACCGTATGCAAACGACCCCGAGACCGGTTTCCATATCAACGTATTATTTGGAAGTGAACCGTTCATCCATGTAAATGTGCCTGAGAGGAGAGGTGAAATCTGAAATGCTGACCGTACACTGGCTGTATCCATTGTTTCAGAAAACCGTACACCTATCGATTGCGAAACACTGAAATTTGTATCGTTCGCCACAGGTTGAGTTAAAGCAACGTACGGAGGAAGTGTGATCGTCTGGAATGTCAGTGTCAAAGGTTTTGTCCCGACGTTTGATGCGACCGTTTTATTGTCAACAAATACCGTAGGCTGCAACGTATTGCCAAGGTTCGCAAGAGTGACGGTATAATCGGTCTTAAAGTTCAATAAATTTTTCGGAGTAAAGGCCATTTGTGTGTTGGCGGCGTTCCATGAAACTGTCCCTTCGGTCGACGGCGTCATGGAAAACACCGAACGTACGTACGCAGTATCCATCGGGTTCACAAAGTTGAATGTGATCGTTGAATTTCTTGCAACACCAATCTCCTTATTCGCAGGTTGCGTTGATGCCGCAAGCCTTCCCGTTGCCGCCAGGGTCACATTCACAGTATCTTGCGGGTAACTGGGCGTTTCGAATACAACTTTGTACGATCCCGGTGCGAGTGAATCAAACAGAAAGTAGCCGTTATTGTAAGCGTCACCGTTATAGACTTTATTCAAGGGCAACAGTCGTACCACAATATTATTGATCGGCGTCGAACCGTTCTTTTGTGTCCCGCAAATGATGCCGAGTGTATCGTACGGAATTTTAAAGAATTCGACGAAGCCGTTGTAAATTCCGTACGCTTCTCCTTTTCGGTAGTCGTTGTTCAATAAACGCCTGGTCTCAGGATAAAAATCATGGAATGAACCTTCGGATAGTTCTCCCGGCATGAGCAATCCGCGCAACACGCCAAGTGAAAATCCACCGTTTATCCCTCCGTAAAATGTCCAATCCAACCATGTCGATGTCCCTGTAGTTCGATTTTTATTTCTAATATTAGGACCAACCAGATCTGCAAGTGTTTTTGAGTCAGCATATTCCGGAACACCAAGTCCATTTCCACTACTGCTGCTCGGACCGCCCGGGCGCTTTTCACGAATTAACATCAATGTGGAATTTGTTCCTGTATTTGCGCCTCCGGTTGCATTACTGTGGATGGAATGGAAATAGTGAACATTATTGGAATTTGCAAACGCAACACGGGTCGCCAAGGATGGCTCCTGCGAATCATCGGGATAGTCGTTGGTCAATCTTGTAAGATAGACTGTGGCACCTCTCCCTTCCAGCATCGGTTTCAACCACAGTGCTTTCCTGAAATTCCCTTCCGATTCCCAAAAAACATTTCCTGCATCGGGCTCAATACGTCTATCGTTTGCGGGGTTCGTTCCCCCGTGTCCCGGATCGATACAAATCTTCAATCCGTTGAGATTATCGGGTGGTTGAGCAAACGGAGACTGTGTTATAAAAATCAACGAGAAAGAGATAAGCAGTATTTTTTTCATACTATTGCACCTCCTCGTAGGTGAGAATAAAAACGTTACCATCGTACGTACTAAAGATAATTTTATTTTCACGAGGCGAGCATACCGGATACATTGCGATCCCTGAAAAATATTCAGTGAGATTTGTTGTTATTCTCCCGTCATATGATTTAGCAAGAATATCTGAGGAAATAATTTTATGACCATCGTCGGTATCATCCATCCCTACAATCCATTTACCTCCTTTTTCCCATCGCGGGGAATCGAATCTGCCTAATGGCATAAGGTTATTGCCATCCACAGTACATACAAATGCCCCGCGGTCCATATCAACTGCTGCGATCCGTTTCTTATCGGGCGATATTACGGGCCAAACATATTGTCCATTCAGGGGATCGAATATTTTCTTTTCTCCATTTACAAGCAGAACAATTTTTGTGTTCTCAATCCCCAAAACAGCAACATCGCTCGAGGCGATTTGGAGTTTGTTTTTCGGGAGAATTTTCTCCCGCGTGATTGCCTGACCACTATAAAATACCGGCACGGGTACTGAATTCCCTTTTTGTATGCTCGTGTGCGAGTTTGTTTTTAGATCCAGTTCGATACTTTCTTGAACTCTTGTCCTATAATCACCCGCTGCTGTAGTCCTCCGATATGCGACCTTGTTTCCATCGGGGGAAACAGAAAAATTATAACCAGACTGCAGATCGCGCGTGATCACTTTCAATAATTTCGTCTCGAACGAATACTGCCAGATACCGTTGTGGTCAGCATTGGTGAGAAATATCTCCTTACCTGACGGCGAAAAACATGGATTGCTCCATGTTTCAGTCTTCGGAAGTTGAATCTGTTCGATTGATACTGTTTTGAGTTGTGCTGCAGTGAAAGAAATTATCAAGACAGACGCGAAAAATATTTTCATAGATACCTCAATATAATACTGCAATAATAAAAAAAACCCTACTTCAGTAACAACATTTTTTTAGAAATCGAAATTTTATCGGACCGTAAGGTATAGTAGTATACTCCCGAAGGTACTCCACTTAAATCAATCCTAAGTCGGTATGTTCCGGCATCCTTATACTCATTAACTAACGAGCGAACCTGTCTGCCCAAAACATCGAATATTTCCAATTGTACCGTTCCTGCGGTTGGATTTGTAAATTGTATAGTGGTCGACGGATTGAATGGATTGGGAAAATTTTGCTCCAAAACGAAAGCCTCCGGCAATAGTGATTCTTTCGACGGAACTGATGTCGTCACCGCATTCAACTGAAGATCATCAAAATAGATCGATCCCTGTGTTGCACCATTCTCTTCTTGAACAATCTGTACGGAAGTTAATTTTTTATTGCTGCCGGAAATTTGATCTACTCCAAGTGATATGAATTTCCAGCCTCTCCAGTGCATTTTGCCGAAATCGAACGATTGATTGTCCGGCGAGAATATCAGTTTCAATCTGTTATTGCTGATATCTCCATAGACCCACACTCCTATTGTATTGTACGAATCTATGGCGGGCATTAAAGATGTTACAAGATCAACAATACCTCCCGTTGAATTTAAAAATTTGTACGTGAGATTACCTGCATTTGTTCCCGTATATCTCTTTTCCGGAATAAAATTAAATTTGGTCAACGCTGTGTCGATCTGTACTGTCAGCGGTGAATTTTGCGGTTGATCCCATCCCCGGCCATTCGATTCAAATACGTCAATAGGGATACCTTGCGAAGTAAATTCTAGTGCCTCCGTTTTAAATTGGATTAAAACTGTATCAGTCGAGGTGTTACCGTAATAATCTTTTATACCCGGGAACAGTTTTATTCTGTACGTACGATTCGGCTTTAGTGTAGGTAAAAATGAAATAAATCCGAGGTCATCAATGATCTCATTTTTTGCACCTGACATCGAGACATTTTGATTGTTCTCGTCAGTGAATTTTAATGTGGCAGAGAGTGACGGAGTTTGAACAACATCGTCCATTGCAAGAGTGACCTCGGGTCTGGTTGGGACATCAATTGCATTGTTGTACGGATATGACCAGAGGATATTCGGTCCCATGGTGTCAATGGCTACGATTGAGAATGAAAATGTGTACGGAATTCCGCCGAGGCTCTTTTTTAAAGAGATATTCTTTGCGGATGAGTCAATGGTAATTGTGTAGAGAGTATTCCATGCAAGATTTGACAATGGGTTAAACGTCAACACAGTATTATCATTATTCCAACTTTTTACGCCGTTCACAGTTGGTGAGATGGAAAATGCCGCCGCTGTGGAGTTTGCATCCATAGGAGTGTTGAAGTGTACGATAATATCTTTGTACGCGGGAACCGGTTTGGCATTTGAAGGTGACGATGTAAGTATTTGCGGCTTCACTGTATCGCCGACTGTAACGAGATTCATGAATTTCGTCCAATCCCAGTATTGCCCCGGATCAATATGAGTGTTGCACGTCGGATCAAATCCCTGTCCGGTTGTGTTCACCCAATCCCGCCACGCAGTATTTTGGTGTTCACTGTGCGCAATAACGTGATTTCTATCTTTGGGAATTCCGTACTTATCACACAGGTAAGCAACCAGCCGCGATGATGATTCGTAACACTCCTGTGTATACCACCCGCTGACGTTGTAATATCCTTCATGCTCGATGCCGACCATGTACGAATTCCAACACCCCACATGCCACGCTCTGTATTTCTCTTCGACCATTTGAGTCACTTCGCCCACTGGAGCATCCGGACCGCCTGTCGGTTGTTTGTTGACCGGTGTATTTGGATGAGAGTTCAGTACATAATGTGCGCTCACGCCGGCTGATGGATTTTTAAACCACGAGATACAACCGAGATACGATCCTTCAACATCGTGTACAACGACAAATTTTTGCTGGATCAGTTGCGTGCCGAAATTTCCTGAGTATGCAGCATTCCATTTTGCCAGGGGGTAATCGGGTTGATTTGCAGCTTTATTCAATTGATTCTTTTCGTTTTCCTCTCCTGCCGTTTGTTCGGCACGCGCAACGATCATCTGAATTGCGTCAAGATCAACCACTTGTTTCTGAATAGAAATCCTGTCGCGAGAGTACCCTGTTGAAAGTACCGAATACACTTCCAATCCGCGCCGTTGTGCTACCTCATCTTGCGGAAATCCGCTAAATTTTGCAATGGCATTCTGCCAGCTTTCGATTGAACCCTGGTCAACACTTTCAGGCTTCGGAAATTCGTCATAATATTTTTTCAGAAGAGCGGCAGCACCGCGGATATTCTGCAGAGGGCTTTCTTTCTCGGCATACCGGTACAGGATGAAAGTGTGTCGCTCTTCTCCCATCTCAAGTGAGTCCATCGTGTCTCTGCAAATGACAGTCCTCGAAGGACATCGGAAGGAACACCAAACTCCTTCCCTGCCTGATCGAAATATGTGTTGTATGTTTCACGATCTTCTTCATGAAGAACATTTTGAGCATATAACATTGTGGATACAATTGTCCAGAATAAAAATATGCAATGAATTTTTCTCATAGTTCGCTCTCCAAAACTATCACCGTTTTTGTTCTTGTGCTATCCGTGTGCGGTTTTGATCGACAATACCGCCACGTTGTGTCAACGCGTAGACGACAACATTGAGCCCGAATTGAATTTGGCGGGTATTATCGAATGGACCGTTTGCTGCAGCAGAAAGATACTTCCAGGTTCCCCACGCAAAACAATACCCTTTATTGGAGATCAGTGCAACCATCCTGCCATTGATGAAAATCGCCTCAACATACGGATAAATTTCTTTAACCTCTCTCACCCTTTTGTCATACCGCACCATATCATCGCCGCTGGGAGGACCGCTGAAAGTTTCCCATGCCGTATACAACGCATGATTGTTCGGGACCCTTTCGAAGATCGCTTCGTATCCCAGAGCATCCTTGAGCATTTGTCGGACTGTGATGTTGAACGCTCCGGATTGATACGCATTGCCGTCATCGATGAAAATGAATCCCCCGTTACGCAAATAACTGCCGAGGTTCCGTGCTTCTTCCTTGGTATATTTCACTGCGGCCTGGAATCCCATCATAAAAAGGAACGGGATTGTGTTCAACTCTTTGGAATCAATCCGGATAGTGCCCCGAATGCTCACACGGAGTTTGGTGCTGTCGTTTGCGTATTGAGCCAAGCTCTGCAGCGCGAGCGGAACGCAGTTCCATGACGGTTGGTTGTCCACAACATCCCACCCGGTGGCGGGTGATTTTTCAAGGCGGGTAGAATTATATTGCAACTGATAGACATTGAGAAACCCGCGGATATCTTTCTTGTTGCGCGGATTGATCTCAATGAAACCGTCAAACCGGTCTTCAAAATTTTCAGATGAAATAAGATTATCCCGCATTGCGGTGAGCCCGCCTCCACCCCCACCCCGTGAATTTTCAACATCGCTTGCAAACTGCGGTCCCCAATCTTTCCCATCTCCAGGTCCGGCACCCCATCCTCCGCTTCCGCCGACACCGAAACTTCTCCCGTAACTTGTTGCACCTCCCGGCAAACCCCAGCCAAGATCTGATGCACCAGTGGAGGCAGTCAGTGCTCCAAAGAAGACACTCCCTTCGCTGGGACGACCTTGTGATGATTGGGCCTGTTGAGGAGTATTGGTTTCCGTTGAAGTCGTCGGCGCATCCGCCCTTGCAAACACGATCTGTCTCGCTCCGGTTTGCGGTACGTAATCAACCTGCTTCGCGAGATCGAATGACTTTACGAAACGGGGAGGCTGCGCTTCAAATTTGACCGGCGGTTTGACCATCTCGTAGGTTTTTAGTTCTACACTGATGATCCTTTCTCCTTTCTCACCCCCCGTCATCAAGATCAACAGACCGAAAAACAGATGCAAGCCGCCTGAGATTGAGATCCCAAGAGCGCCGTACTTTCTGTAAGAATATAATTTTTCCGCCAATGTCATTGGTTCTTGCTTGTCTCGAGCCACCGTTTATGCTGTTCCGCAAAGAAAACGACCATTTGTGCTTCCGCTGTACCTGAGTATTTCTCAATGATCTTTGAAAACATCTCCAACGCTTTTTTCTTCTCACCAAGTTCAGAATATGCAGATGCGATATTCGCTTCGCATGCGTACCGCACGTCGGCATCGGGATATTTTTTCAGAACTTCCTCCAGCAGAGGTATGGCGCGAAGAAAATCTTGTGTGTCAAAATATGTCATAGCTTTTGAATACTCCGTGAACGAATTGATCTGATCCAATTCACGAACTAAATTCTTTGCCTCTTCCACCCTGACGTACGCCGGATATTTATCGAGTATCACCCTATAGGCTTGCTTTGCTTTTTCGTACTCCTTAATATTGTAGTAATAATCGCCAATGCTGAACTGCGCATCCGGCGCTTGAGGAGTGTGAGGATGCGACTGCACGAATCGTTCGAACGATTCGACCATTTTCAGCGTGTCCCCCAAGCGATAATAACACCATCCTTTGTTATACTGTGCAGTGGCAGCAAACTCTGATGAAGGAAACATTTTTACCGTTCTGTCATATTCCTGGGTTGCCATATCGAACCGCTCAGCATTGTAATAGATCTCCGCAATTTCGTATTGCACTTTCGGTAAGCGAATGCTCTGGGGATATTGCGCGATATATTGCCGCTTCAACTTCACGGCATCGTCAACCTTGTTGATACCGAAAAGGGAGATTCCCCGGTTATACAAAGCAGTTTCACATCTTTCATCTGCAGGATATCGTTCGATATATTTTTCGAACAACGGATCGGCAAATGCAAACGCCTGCCCATCGAACATAAGATTCGCCATTTGCCACACCAGATCTTTGATAAACGGATGATGAGGCAACGTATCTGCAGCTTGCCGCAGCACCGAAACGACCTTCTCCAGGTTGTTTGCGTTGCCGTATGCATTCGCCAGCGCGCCGTACGCTTTTGCTCGCGAATGATCATCAGCGCTGTCTGCGGCAACAACCCGATTGCCGAATTCTATTATTTTAGGAAAATCGTTCAATTGCACGTACAATTCGGTCAGCGCCGATAAATATTTCACCCGTTCAACTTTTGACGTCGCTCCCTCAAGCAGGTTCAGAATTTTTTCGGTCGCCTCTTTTCTTTTACCGATACCCAAGTACGACAATGCAAGTTTTTCGTTTGCGGTCGGTATAGTCATTGCAAAATTGTTCCTGAATGCCTGTTCCCGCAGGCAGAATTCCAGATCATCAATTGCTTCGTTGAATTTTTTTGTCTGTTGATAGAGTGCGCCGCGTGCGTACCGTGCTTGCAAGCGTGCATTTTCAACCACCGATGAGTCCTGAATAACGATCGTCATTTCACCGATTGCTTTCTCAAACTTGCCCGAGATTGCAAGCAATTCCCCGTATGAGAGATGTGCGTACGGTTTAAATTCCGACGAATCGGGCAACTGTGCAATGACATCAATAATGAATGCCTCCGCCGTATCAAGTTTTGATTGGCTGGCGAATATCTTGACGATCCGGGCAAAGGAGAAGGGATAAAACTGCGAGGAAGACTCGACATTCTTCAATGATGCGATGGATTCGTCCAGGTTTCCCAAAAAGAAATACGACATACCAAGATAGTATTGCACTTCGCTCAATTCGTTTCCGCTTTGAAGTTCGAATTCCAGATTACGGTAGTACGAGATAGCCTCTTCATATCGTTTTCCGTCATAGAACGAACGGGGAAATTGCATTCGAGCATGGATAAATTCTTCGGAAGATGAATACTCATCCATAACCTGCTGATAACTGGCACGAGCTTCTTCAAAATGGCGGAGTGAAAGATATGCATTCCCCCGCATGATCAGAGCTTTAGGAGTGAATTCACTCCCGGCATGGTTTACAAGGAACGAATCAGCCGAGACGATAGCCTGTTCATGATGTTTGGCAGCACTGAAATTCAACACGGAAAAAAAACGCGCATTTTCCAGAGAAAAATCTGCCTGGTCGGCAAACTCTGCGTACGCCTTAATATAAAATGCATATTCTTCAGCCGATCGTGAGAATTCTTTTTGATCCTGATACGTGCGCGCTATCTTGTATTGCATCCGCGCTTGAAATACTTTGTTCTGAAAATGCTCGTCGATCGCCCTTCGATAGACTTGAATTGCATTTTCCGTTCCTTTTACTTTCTGTAAAAGTTCCGCCCAGCGGACGTAGGAAATCTCAATAAGGGAGGGAAGCAGCGTGTACGTCCGAATAATATATTGATACCGTGCGACTGCTGAATCAATGTTATTCAACCTTTCATATGCCTCCGCAATCTTAAATTCCGATTTCGAGGCAAGTTCTAGATTCGTATTATCCGCTTCACGATTGGAGACCGCATCAAAGATCTGACGTTCCCTGTTAACCCTCAATTCCATATTTTCAAAGTCACTGCTCGTAAATGATTCTGGTTTATATTCTGATAGCAAATATGTGAATGCATTGACAGCATCCTTCCAACGTTGTGCATCGAGATCGTTTTGTCCGATCTGATACAAAGCGCGAACGCGGAAGGGACTTTGTTTGTATCTGTCCGCAAGAAATCGGAACGCGATGGACGAACTGTCGTACTCCTGTTTGAATCGGAACGCCCATCCCAAATCGTAGAGTGCCTGTTCCACTTTTTCGTCGAATGGGTGTGCCCGAATAAGATCTCGGACAGATACAATAGCGCTATCATATTCTTTTTTCTGCAGGAACAAATCGTAAATCTGATATCGTGATAGTACGGTAAGTTTTGGAGAGTCGGACCGATCGAGCATTGTGCGGAAGACCGAAATGGCAGAATCAAGCATGCCGAGCGTACGATACGAATTCGCTTTTTGATACACGGCGGCAGAACGGACTCCGACATTCAATTCGCCGTTGAGGAGAACCACCCGGACACTGTCGGCGGTGAGCAGGTCACTTTCGGTCTCAAGGATTTTGTCGTACTGCTCAATTGCTTTCTGGTAGTTGCGGGCGGCAAAATAATTTTGTCCCGCTACGAACGATTCGCGCAGCTCCTGAGGAGTGGGAATAAAAAATGCAAGGCTTCCCACTGCAACAAGAATGGTAATGATGATTTGAAATGACATACGCTGCCTACAAACAGAAAGTAGTCAGCAGTCAGTTATCACTTCTGACTACTGACTACCCTTGACTGCAAACCGAATTATTTTACTAACAACATTTTCTTGGTCTGCACGTATTGACCAGCACGGATTTGATAAATGTACATTCCGGTAGCAACCTGTTTTCCGAGATTGTTCTTACCGTCCCATTGAACAGAATACATGCCGGCATCGTACTGCTCGTTGACAAGTTTTCGTATCTCCCTGCCAAGAATATCATAAATGGTCATTTGGACTTTTCCCGCCAAAGGAAGTCCGAACTGGATCTTTGTCGTCGGGTTGAATGGATTCGGGAAGTTCTGACTTAAAGAAAAAGTACTCGGAATATTCGGCAGTACTTCATACTCGACACCCGTTGGATTGGCAACTTCCTGAAGAATAATCGCATCGGCTCGAATGAAAAAACTATCCTGACGCGCACGATTGATCAGTGAATCTTTGTAGTACAGTGAAACTAATGCCGTATCGTTCTCGAGCCGAATGTATCCGTTGATCGCACCAGATCCATGGGCATCGCGGGTATTTGAGCGAAGAAATGCTGCCCTACCCAACAGAACCCTGTCCGAACCACGATTATTCTGGTTGATCGTATCTATTTGCACTTCACCGCCGGCACCGGGGAATACTTTGTATACTGCACGAGGAGATGAATTTGAGGAGCCGACCGGAACACGGGCGTATACGTTAAATGTGTCAAGTTCTGCCGTACCACCGTCCAACACTGGGATTAACGGGAAGTACTCAACATACGCTGCTTTATTCGGAAGCGATGCATCACCATCCAGATGGTAGATGTATCCGAGCAACGTCGATCCTCCACTGCCACCTGTAGAAGAGTTTTGCCATTTGTTGAGATTAGCCTGATCGGGAAAGACGACCGGGTTTTGCGGGAATGTATATGATGCTTGAGCATCGGATTCTTCTACAACAACCCCCGTCCCAACACCATTACCGGTTAGAATAATTGTAAATGGATTTTTGGTCGAATCATTCGAGAAAACCGAAATGGTTCTGTTCAAATTGTTTGCAATCGTATCCGGAAGGAATTCAACCGCTATCTTCTGCGTTCCGTTGACAGCCGGCAGGGATAATAGAAACATTCCCGAAATTCAACTGGGGTGTCGCCGCAATTGTTGCGCCAGTCGGAATCTTTCGGATGCGGAGCAGGTCGGCTCGAAGTACAGCATTCAATGCAACCGTTCTATAGAACTTCACGCTTGTCCAATCTCCCTGATTGAGATGGATGGGCTTGTTTGCCAATGCGTAAAAGAAGGGAGGAGTTATCAAACCGCTCTGATTATATGATGTACGAATGGTATCAGTTGAAAATGCGGGAATTATGGTTACCTGCGCAATATCTGAATTTGATGTAAATGGAATGGCACCATGTTCTATAAAATAGTTTCCGGATGAACCCGGCTGACCATTTACGCTATCTGGTAATTTGAAGCGATATTCTGTTGAAGCAACTGCATCAAATGTAAATGTTCCCTGCAAATTACCTCCGGCAATCGGATACGGAAATGCTGAGATACCAGTTCCGCTCGGACTCCAAGCCCCCGTTTGGATGATCTGAGGACGGTCGGGATTCCCTAAATTATCAAACGGAGCGTTGTAATGAGGTTCATTGGTAAGGCTTGCATTGAGAATAAAATTATAGTTAATGCCGTTACCACTGATCGGGATCCTTGATTCCAGCTCCAAGGAATCGTTGCTGACAATCACTAATGTATCAACAATATTTTCCTCTTCAAATGGACGGAATCCTATAGATACATTCACTTTCGCCCCCGGCTGGATGACCAGAGGAAAACTTCCGTTGTCCGGTAACTGAATTATCCAACGCGAATAAGATGTGGTTGCATAGATGTTCGTTACTTGCAATGGTTGCGATCCGAGATTGAAAAGGGGAATTTGTTTAAATGTTACAGTACCTAACGGTGCATCAGTCCAAACTTCACCTACCCTTACAGAATCAAAACCATCGCGCGTCCTTCTCCCGAATTCGAGATCGGCATGTGTTACTGTGCTGCGCATGATCCTAACTGCATCCGCACGCATAATGGCAGAGCCGGATAGTGAATCCGCACCGACAGTGATGTAATAGTTGCCAACACTCAGCGAATCAATCATGAGCGGTACCCAGGACCCAAGACCTACTGATGCAAATGTGATTGCAGATCGCCGTAAATCATGGCGTATTGAATCTTGAATTTTATTGCTGAATTCGTACTTCAAAGTATAATAGACATTTGAAGCGTTGTTCGCCGCTTGCAGTACATAGTTGTAAATCAGATAGACGCCGGATTTCCCGGGCGGGACATTAACAGTCCACGAAGCGGAACGCCCTGCGATCGGCTCACCCCCAAGTTGCGAGGTCTGCCGCATTCCACCACCCCATGCGCTGCCAGATGCTCCTGTCCACCACAAGCCAATCTCGTTATATTCCGGCGAGATGGTGGTGGTGCCCGGACCTCCTGTCGGTGTTGAGGGCGAGTTGGGAGTATTATCGACAGTGGAATAATTAGCCGGATCGAGTTTCTGTTGTGCAAGCACAAGCGACTGCACACAGCAAACAAAAACACCTACAAGTAACAAATTGTACAAGTGTTTCATAATGTTGCTCCTTTCATAGTGTGACAAAAAAAATCATTTTTTAACCACAATTCGTATCAGCGGCGATGGTCTGCCCACAAACTGAATGTTATCCTTTGTGTAACCATTCGGAAAAATTTTATAATAGATGACAACGCTATCATTACCACCTGGCTGTACTTCTGCCGAGAAATCATCCCATGACGGAAAAACCGGCCTTCCACGTGGAGTAAACTGCAACGTATCGTTGGCGCTCCGGTACACTTCCCAATCCCGTAGGTTCGCTTTGACTCTGTCCGTTCCGTACTTGACAGAATCATATGCCCACCTGATTTTCACTACTTTCTGTGTTGCAGTGATCGTGTCCACAAAATAAGTCAAATTGATAATTTCTGGTACACGCTCATTATGCGTATTTGGAATAAGGAAACGCTCAGGTTCACATCCGATGACGAATACCGCAATACTTATGATACAAAATATCTTCATCATATTTTTACTTTAACGGTAATGAAAGAGAAAGCAATGGTTTGTGAGGCGAATCAAAAGACAGGTGTGTCCGTGCATGTTCGTTGCCGGAATGTAACGAGAAGAGCGATTCACCGCGATCGTCCGTGTTATAAAGTACATCAACAATATTTAATGTCCAGAGTGCAGCCGTCACAATGAAGAACAAGTCGCGTCTTTGCCTATCCCTTCTCAATTGATTGTGTGTGTACTTCATTTCGTCATAATTCAATTCAGCGATCTCCCATGTCGTTGCATTTTTATATTGAAATTCAAGAGCATCCAATCGTTCCCCACGGGCAATAAAATTATTATGTGAAATAATTGCTGTCAACAACGAGCCGAACGACGTCAATGTGAAGGCGACCAGGCAGGCAGGGTCGTATCCGCTGCAGACTCAGACAGGAATACGATACTCCTTCGTTTCGTGAGTTCGCCAGCAAACACAGATTGTGTCACCGCAGCTAGTACCAACCATACAATAGGCAAAAATTTATGATTCATTTCTTTGTTGAAGTAATTGCGTAATAGAATATATTCGACAGCATTTCGCGCTGCCTCGTAAAATCTTTCCCGGTTCTGATCTCAACTGTGTTGAACTCGCCCCAGGCGATGGAGTAACCACGATTCGACAGAACAGCGACGAGTCTGTTTTCATAGAACATGCCCAAAAGAAACTCATTCGTCAAACGCCCTTCCACATTCAATAATTCTCCGTCAACGGGTGGCAGTTCGGGAAATTTTTTCCATAT
>JACPGG010000196.1 GCA_016182545.1 Ignavibacteriales bacterium | reverse complement strand
GCCAGAAAACGGCTGATGCGCCTCCGGCGCAGAACCTGTTCACGACCTTTCGCTGTGTACATCCTGAGCGAATCTTGCGTTGTTTGCGGGATGAGACGAAGGATGAGGCGAATGCTACTCTTCGTGGACGTTGTAGGACTTGAACCTACGACCTTTCGCGTGTGAGGCGAACGCTCTGAACCAACTGAGCTAAACGTCCGTGAGACTGGACAAATATACGGATGATTGCTCGGTGTTTCAAGAGGAATGTTGTGTGTAAAAAGTACAAGCCGTGAGTAATATTTTCGCTACGATCCTTTTTTTGAAAAGATTGATGACTGCAAATACAGTTAATATTGATACACTTTCAATGGCACAGAAATTGAACATACTATAGTTGCATTCAACATTATCAGGAGGTTGTAATGGAAATAGCAATCGGAGTCATAGTATACATTGCATTGCTCATCGGTCTCATGCTCTTCGGTCGGTTTCTGCACGAGTGTGATGAAGTACTGCACAGCCAGATCAAGAATCAATCGACGTAGGGAAATAATATCTCTCAGCAACCGCCGGCAACTTTTTTAACGAGTTTCACCGGCTTTACTGCCGAATTCTTCGCCTCTTGTATCAAGATCGTCAGGGAAGTTCTCGCCTTCGTTCGAAACCTATCCGTGTCTATTTCATCTCGAGTGTTCATCGCGGTTGCTTTTGAGTATTGCAAGATCGACGATATAAACTCATTCATCCCGCCCCTTACAACGTAAATATTTTCATATCCCGCTTCTTGAGCCAGATAAGCTGCTTCTGTTCCGGTCGTTCTATCAGCGCCGAGAAAGATCTTTTGCTTGTGTCGCTGATTCAGGATCCCCGTGAATTCTTTTTTAAGGATCTGTTCCGCTTGAATGTTGACTGCGCCCGGAAGCGTCAGTTTTTCAAATTCTTGTTGCTCACGGACAGCGATGATCTGAATGCGGGGATCTTTATCGATAATACGGAACGCCAACTCATCAGCTGTCATCTCTTTCACGGAGTGCGAACGCTGAAATTCTTCTGCAGAGACCTTTTCGAGCATCCGATCCTTATAGTCTGGCAAGAATACCAATACCATCCCTACGATCAAAATTCCCATACCGGCCAGGCGATGATGCAGTGCATTGAATGCCCGCGCAGGTCCATCCGGATTTACTTTTTTTTCAATCATTGTTGTCATCACAAATGTAACCACTGCCATTCCTATCAACATCAATGCAAAGAGTCCTTGTGACACGCCGATGGAATCGAAGATCCTGATATTGCCGAGAAAACTTGCGTTGCTGATCCCTTCAAACCACGGATACAGCTCGCCGTACAGAAACACGCCGATCAAACCGCCGCCGACAAAGAACATGGCATCGATCTTTCCGATTGCCATCCCGGCAACGCTTGTTCCCGGACAGTATCCGCCGATGATGAATCCGAAACCCATGATCACACCGCCGAGGATCGCCGCTTCAAGATATGTAGGATTGATGTATATGAAATCAGTGTCCAGCCAGCCGAGATAACCGAGTATGATCACTCCGCTCATTGCCGTGACTCCAGCCGTAAAGAAGACGCGCAATACCGTGAAATCGTAGCCGTAAAAAACGCCGGCAAGTTTTTTGGATGAAGAGAATCCTGCCTGCTCAAGAATGAATCCGAACGCAATGCCGATGAGCAGCGCGACGATCAGATTCAATTCTTCGCTGATAAGATCGGGGACGAGTGGGAACATAAGTGCCTCAAGTTAAAAGAATTTCTATTTTTACCCCCTCTTAGTCTCCCCCTTTCAGGGGGAGAGAAAATGTCTCCCTCCCCTATAAGGGGAGGGACTAAGGGAGGGGTCGGTTATTAAATCCAAAGTTTCCTAAAAAAGTATGCAATTGCATATCCGGATCCGAAGATCGCCATCATCGTAATAATGCCGCCGGTGGAAAGTACCGCCATACCGCTTAACGCTGCGCCGCTGGTACAGCCGCGTGCGAACTGCGCGCCGAGTCCGAACAGCAATCCGCCGATCAGCGCAAAACCGAGACGCATTGTATTGGTAATGCGCGGTCCTTTTTCGGTGACGAAATTCAATCGATCGGAAACGACGCCCGAAAGAAATCCCCCGATGACAACACCGAGCACTTCAAACACAAGCCACGCTTTCAACGGATTGTCGTGCAGTGATTTGAGATTCTCCGAATAGAATGTTGATTGATGGGCATGCTGCGGCGCGATAGTGCTGACCGTTGCGACGACTGCGCTTTTCAGAGCACCGCTTGCGCCAAGTCCCCGCCCGGTGATGACGATTGTTGCGAGAAGCGTCACGCCGAGCAAAAAGCCGGCGAGATATGGATTCATGTATTTTGTTTTCATAGGGTTCTCAGTTCAATGAGTTTCAGGATTCAGGTTTCAAGTTTCAAAATGCAATGGTCATGAAACCTGAAACGTAAAACTTTATTCTCCTAATTCCTCACTACCCGTCATCATCGCTTTCAGGTTCGATGTCGGTGTTCGTCCCGTCGTGATCAAATAAAGATGTGCGATAAGGAACGCGACGAGGAAGAACCCACCGGCTGTGTGAATCACTGCGATCACTTCAAGTCCGTCGATGTTCAAACTTTCAATGCCGTGCTTTTGCGGATAGCGATAGAACATGTACAAAAGACCGGACATCACCATGATTGGGATAACGAGCACTTTCAACGACAGATAAACGAGCCGCTGCAACGGATTGAGTTTGCTTAACTCGGTTTTTCGTGTCGGGTGGGGTGCATTGCGAAATATCCCGGTAATGTAGTATTCAATCTGAACGCGCAGGTGCTGTCGTGTCGGTATATATTGCTTCCATTCTCGCGTCGTACAGTGCCAGAAGATCGCCAATCCGACGAGGAT
>JACPGG010000195.1 GCA_016182545.1 Ignavibacteriales bacterium | reverse complement strand
GATCGTCAACAGTACCGCAGAGATGCACTTCCGGTATTATTTGTTCTCACTGGTGACGTCAATAAAGCAAATTCTACTCTTCAATCGCTCGATCTTGTAGATTTTATTTCATCGGAAAACAATGTCAGGTAAATTTTCAAATTTAGCTCCGCGCATCGTCGTCGCTCTCGTCGGCATACCGGTAATCCTGTTTGCCGGTTACTCCGGCGGTCTCTTGTTTTTATTCCTCATCCTGGCGATTGGGATTCTTGCTCTCCTTGAGTTTTTTACTCTGGCGAAAGCAAAAGGTGCCGATCCGCAAACGTTGACTGCGATAGCAGGACTTTCAGCGCTTCAAATCTCTTTTTTCCATGAGCGGATACAGAACTTCATCCTGCCGTTTTTTATCGACAGCGGAGGAATCTCAATGCTTCAGAAACTTCAACTGTTCATCACTGTGCTCTTTTTGTTTCTCGTTTTGGTTTTGATCGTTGAACTGTTTCGTAATAAGGGATCCATCTTTCTGAATGCCGGTTTTACGATCTTCGGTGTGATGTATGTGGGAATATTCCTTGCTTCATTAGTGGGGATCCGTGAATTGTTCGGTGCTGAATTTCCGTACTACCTCGCAATTCAGCATCTTCCGTCGGCAACCTCATTTGCCGACGATACACTTGCTGCAACCACATATGCGTGGGGAGGTTTTACCGTTATTGCTATTTTTGCATCGATTTGGATGTGTGATACGGCTGCATACTTTGGCGGGCTTTCGATGGGAAAGCATAAATTATTCCCTCGTGTCAGCCCGAACAAAAGCTGGGAAGGGGCGGTGTGCGGATTTCTGGGGGCGGTTGCAACGATGGTGCTGTTTCAAAATTATTTGCTTCCATATTTGCTGCTACATCAAGCGATCGTCATCGGAAGTATCATCGGTATTTTCGGGCAGATCGGGGATCTGATCGAGTCGCTGTTGAAACGGGATGCAAATGTAAAAGATTCATCCGGGCTTATTCCCGGACATGGCGGTGTGCTCGATCGGTTCGACAGCCTCATCTTTGTATCACCGATATTATATTTGTACATAGATTTTGTGGTGCTCTCCTGATGAAAACGAAAACGGGAAAAATAAATATCATCACACTCGGATGCGCGAAAAATACGGTCGACTCGGAAGCGTTGTACTCTCAACTGTTGACAAATGATTTCTCGCTCACTGAAAAAATCGAACATGCCGATATTGCCATTATCAACACATGCGGATTTATCGATGCCGCAAAGCGGCAATCGGTGGAGACAATTCTTTCTGCAGTCCAGAGAAAAAATGAAGGGAATCTTGAGAAGGTGTTCGTGATGGGATGTCTCTCGGAACGTTACAGCAAAGATCTTTCAAAGGAAATTCCTGAGGTGGACCGATTCTTCGGGACCAATCAGCTCCCCGATATTCTCGAAGAACTCGGCGGCAAATACAAGTATGAGTTGCTCGGGGAACGCGCCATTTCTACGCCGCATCATTTTGCGTACTTGAAGATCTCCGAAGGATGCGACAATCCGTGTTCCTTTTGCGCAATTCCGATCATGCGGGGAGGACACAGGACGAAGCCGGTCGAGCATGTGATGGATGAAACGATGCGATTGGTTGAGAAAGGGGTGAAAGAGTTGATCATCATCGGTCAGGATACGACGTACTATGGATTGGATCTGTACGGTGAAAGAAAACTTGCATCCCTGTTGGCATCACTTGCATCGATCAAGGAACTGGAATGGATCCGATTGATGTACGCGTACCCGGCAAAATTCCCGCTCGATGTGTTACAATCGTTTAGTGATAATCCCAAGATTTGCCGTTATCTTGACATGCCCGTTCAACACGCTGCCGACAATGTGCTCAAATCCATGCGCCGCGGGGTCACGAGACGCACCACAGAGAATTTGATCGCGAAGATCAGAGAATCGGTGTCCGGTATCGCGCTGCGCACAACATTGATCGTGGGATATCCGAACGAAACAGAAAAAGACTTTGATGAACTTGTCCAATTTGTAAAGGATGTGAAATTCGACCGGCTCGGAGTGTTCACATATTCTCAGGAAGACCAAACGTCCGCATTCGATCTGGGCGACACTCTTCCGCAAGAGGAAAAAGAACGCCGAAAAGAGTACATTATGGAAGTTCAACGAGAGATATCGCTGCAACAGAATGAATCTCGTATCGGCAAAAAAACAAAGGCTGTTCTTGAACGGACCGAAGATGGGAACTATGTCGGGAGAACGGAATGGGACGCACCGGAAATAGACAATGAGGTATTCATCTCGGCAAATGAAACCAAATTTCAGATCGGCCAATTTCTCGATGTTACGATCACCGATGCAACAGAATTCGATCTCTATGCCGAAACCGTGTAAGGGTGTTTGCATGAAAACAGTTCTTCTGATCTCTATATTGTCGTTCTCTGTATTGTTTGCACAAGTGGAAACACGCAAACCACCTGCGGACTACGATCTCCCTGAATTTCATATTGATGCGATGAGTTTTTCAACCGGTGATTCAACCTCATCGAGGGTCGATCTCTATATACAGATACCATATGATGCATTGCAATTCGTAAAAAAGGAAAATCAATACACGGCAAAGTATGAAGTGACGATCAATTTTTTGACCGAGGAAAATTCCTCTGTATCTGAAAAAGTATGGTCGGAAGAGATCAAACTTGCGACGTTCAGCCAGACCGAATCAAAAGGAGCGTACAGTCTCACGCAACGCTCGTTGATGATCCAGCCGGGTATCTATAAAATCCGTACGCAGGTGCGTGACGAGGAGTCAAAAAAAGTTTCAACCGTTGTGCGCAGAATGATCGTCGGCAACTACACGATGCAGAATCTTGCCATCAGCGATATCATGCTGGTCAGCAGGGTTACCACCGAAGGTGAACGGAGGAACATCGTTCCGAATGTCACGGGGAACATCGGTGAGAACAACAACGTGTTCTACCTCTTCTTCGAAATCTATTCTCCTGATCCGGCAGACTCACTTGAGCTCCACTACATCATCACGGATTTTAAGGGGAAACAGCTTTTGAGCAAGTATCAATATTACCGGGTACAAAATACGCGGGCACAGATCATTACAAGATTTGACAGCTCACAATATTCCACCGGTGCATATTCGATCACCATCGAAGCCCGTTCACTTATCGCGAAGGATGAACAACTCCCTGTATTGAAACAACGCACATTCGTCGTTCGGTGGGGAAATATCCCGATCAATGTCAACGATCTCGATTTGGCAATTCGGCAGTTGCGGTATATCGCCAAAGAGGAAGAGTTCGAAAAAATTGAGGATGCAAAATCCGACGAGGAAAAAAGAAAGCTGTTCGAGGAGTTCTGGAAAAAACGCGATCCCAATCCCGATACGAAGCGGAACGAGTTCATGGAGGAGTATTATAGCAGGGTCGAGTACGCCAATCAGCATTTCTCACACTATATTCCCGGCTGGCGGACTGATATGGGTATGGTTTTCATACTGTTCGGCTCACCGAACAACGTGGAACGTCATCCGTTCGATATAGATTCCAAGCCGTACGAAGTATGGTCGTACTATGACTATAATCGTTCGATTGTTTTTGTTGATGAGACCGGGTTTGGCGATTACAGGCTGTTAACGCCCATTTGGGATATGCTGCAACGGTTGAAACATTATTAATGATCATCGTTCCGCAGATGCGGAACAAACAATGAGCAAGAAAGCATTGACATATACAAAGCCATTCGTTCTTTACGGATGGCTTTTTTTATTCATACCGTCGGTTGCCGCGGCACAAAGTCAGCAAAGAGTTGCATCTGCTGAATTTTACGGGAATGACCGCTACTCACAGCGTGAGTTGACTGCAGCATCGTTAGTGACTTCGGGTGATGGAAATCTCACAAATAAACTTGATCGGGTAAAGATTGCAATCACGGAATTGTACCGCAAAGAGGGATTCTATAATTTTAGATTTGATTCGATCCACGTTGAACAATCAGATGATTCGTCAACAGTTCGATTGATCTTCTATATGCATGAGGGATTGCAGACAACGATACAAGCAATAGAATTCAGCGGCAACAATTCTGTCCCCGCATCACAATTGTTCGCAATGATGGAAACAAAAGCAGGAAAACCACTGAATGAATCCATATTGGAGTCGGACATCAGATCGATCCTTGATCATTATTCAAATGCCGGTCGTCCCTTCGCAAAAATATCGAGCGACAGCATCTCACCTGACCGCGCTGATTCTTCACGGTTATTGCTCTCTCTCATCATCGACGAGGGACCGCAGGTCTTTTTAAATGAACTACAGATCGATGGGAATACATCGACAAAAACAGTGGTGATCACACGTGAAGCGCGATTGGAGCAGTTTGAATTGTTTCAACAAGAGAAATTGGATCGGATTAAAAAACGATTGGTACGAATGCAGTTATTTTCATCCGTTTCAGAACCTCAATTGTATATCGCTGCGGCTGCAGCTCCGGATTCACTGATCGGGGGATTGGCAATTTTTGTGAAAGAAGGAAACACAAATACATTCGACGGGATTGTCGGATATGTTCCGTCGAACACTCCTTCCACGAAAGGTTATTTTACAGGAGATGTCTTCGTTGCATTCAAAAATTTATTCGGGACGGGACGGAGAGCGTTTGTGAAATGGAAACGAGAGAATGAGTTGACGCAGGAACTCGAATTACAATACAGGGAACCGTGGTTATTCGGCATCCCGCTCAGTGTGAACGGTGCATTCTTTCAGCGTAAACAAGATTCCTCATACGTAAAGACAAAACTGGAATTACGGGCTGAGCTGGCTGTGACCGATGAGTTGACTCTCGGAACAAATATACTGAATGAAGCGACATATCCTGCGGCAGACCTCAAGCGATTTTCAGTTTTCGAGAGCAATATTTTTTCGGTTGGCGGTGAAATTCTCTATGATACTCGCGATAACCTGTTGAGCCCGGTGAACGGCATTCGGTACTCGACAACAGTTCAACAAGGTATAAAAGAAATTACAGGTCCGCAGCAGTATTTGTCCCCCGCCTTGGAGCGGAACTACTCGATCCAAAAATATTCGCTTGATGCCGAAGGATATATTTCTATATTTCTTCGTCAGGTGATCATGATCGGAATTCATGGGAAACAAGTCACTTCGTCACGACTGGAGTTGAGCGATCTGTATCAATTCGGGGGGACGACGACGCTCCGCGGTTATCGCGAAAATCAATTCTTTGCTTCAAAGATAGCGTGGATTAATCTGGAATATCGTTTCTTGACCGGACGTGCCTCGTCGTTGTATGGATTTATGGATGGAGGGTATTATTTCCGTCCCGCTGATGCTTTGAAGCTGGTCATCGCACAGGAGAGCAGTTTGTACGGATACGGTTTTGGCGCACGCATCGAAACCGGTCTGGGAATTCTGAATGTTAATTATGCATTGGGGGAAGGGGATAGTTTCAGCAACGGAAAAATTCACGTAGGAATTATCAACGAGTTTTGATGAAACAATATATTACACTCATTCGCCCGGTAAATTTTATCATCACCGCCGCGTCGATCTATGTATCATGCTTGCTCGCAGGCGGAACGCAATCGCAATTCCTGGCGATGATGTTTGCATCGCTAGGCGGCGCATTCATCGGCGGCGGCGGAATGGTGATCAACGATATCTTTGATATTGAGATCGACAAGATCAACAAACCGCATCGCCCGCTGCCGAGCGGTGCCGTTGAGAAATTCGATGCGATGATGTTCTACGGAGGAATTACCGGTGCTGGATTGATCATGAGTGCGTATTCCACGCGGACTGCATTCATCATTGCATTTGCCGTCGTTCCGGTGATCTTTTTGTACAGTCAGCAATTCAAATCAAAACCACTCGTCGGGAATCTGATCGTCGGCGGATTAACGGGTCTTGCATTTATCTACGGCGGTGCGGCAGTCGGAAATATAAAACAAGCGATCATGCCGGCGGTGTTTGCATTTCTTATCAATGTTGGCCGTGAGATCATCAAGGATATGGAAGATGTTGAAGGAGATGCCAAACATGGTGCATCAACGTATCCTGTGAAATACGGCATGAAAAAATCCGCTGCCATTGCCACTTGGTTCCTGGCTGCAGTGATTCTTTCCACCGTCATCCCTTTTGTCAACGGTATGTACGGTCTGAAGTATTTTATTGCAGTGAATATTGGGGTCAATGTTGTTGTCGGTTACGTTCTTTTTTCCTTATGGAAAGACCGATCGACTAAAAATCTCAATGTGCTCAGCAATATTCTTAAGTGGGACATGCTCGTCGGGTTGGTCGCTATTTATCTTGGGTGATGAAAACCATTGCTGGAATTTGAACAAAAATATTGGAATCAGGGAGTCAGATATATCGCCGGCGTTGACGAAGCGGGCAGAGGTCCTCTCGCCGGTCCCGTCGTCGCATCTGCAGTCATTTTTGAACAGGGAATCGTGATCGACGGGGTGAACGATTCAAAAAAATTGACAGAGAAGAAACGGGAAGAATTATTCCACATCATCCATGAACAAGCGTTGGCGATCGGTATCGGTATCGTCAGTCATGAAGTGATCGACCGGATCAATATTCTGCAGGCGTCGTTTCTTGCCATGAACAAGGCATTGGAAAATCTGAAACAGATCCCGCAACAGTTATTAGTCGATGGGAATTTCTTCCGCCATGAAAAATACCCTGTGGAAAATATCATCAAAGGGGATTCGCTCTCCCATTCGATCGCCGCTGCATCCATTATTGCAAAGGTGACTCGCGATGCACTGATGAAAGAACTTCACGAACAATATCCCCAGTACGGATTTGCAAAGCACAAAGGATACGGAACCAAAGCGCACATCGAAGCAATCCAAAAATATGGGTACTCTCCCATTCACCGCCGGTCGTTCCATGTCGATGTTTTGGAAACTGTATGAAGCATGCATGACAAAATCAAAAAGAACAATCGGTAATATCGGTGAAGATGTCGCGGTGAATTATCTGAAGCAGCAAGGATATGTCATCATCGAAAAGAATTTCTATTATCAACATGGCGAGATCGATATCGTGGCGAAGGATGGGGATACGCTCGTCTTTGTGGAAGTGAAAGCTCGCCGGTCTGAGCGATTCGGCAGCCCCGAAGAATCGGTCACCCCAAAGAAACAGGAATTGCTCCGCAGGACTGCAGAAGGATACGTCGCTTCAAAAAATCTTGCAAACATCGGATGTAGATTCGATGTCGTATCTGTATTGATGAAGGATGGGAAGGCTGAATGCAGTATTTTGAAAGACTGTTTTTGATATGAGAAATTCGTATTTTTCACCCTGCAAAGGAGGTTTGTAAAAATCGAAAAGAAATTAATTCTGAAAGATGTCGACACGTTGTCGCTGCTCGGCTCCAACGATGCACACTTACATCTCATCGAAAAGCGGTTCGACTCATCGTTTACCGTTCGAGGTCACACCATTACAATCAAAGGCGAAGCGGAAGAAATTGATTTGCTTGAACGGGTGTTCAAAGAGTTGCAGTTCGTCCTTTCCCGCAACGGGTCACTTTCGCCGAACGATGTGAATACGGTTCTTGATCTTGTTATCGATATGTCTCCCGCCGTGAAGGGGACGGCGCAATTACAGGAGGCGGGGGAAGTTGTCATTCTCTTCACGAAGAATTCAATCATCAAAGCGAAGACTCCGACGCAACGTACCTATTTGGACTCCGCTCAGCGCAACGACATCATCTTTGCCATTGGACCGGCAGGAACGGGGAAAACGTACCTAGCGGTGGCGATGGCGGTTGCAAGTTTGAAGAATAATGAAGTAAGTAAGATCGTGCTCGCTCGCCCCGCAGTTGAAGCGGGAGAGTCGCTCGGATTTCTTCCCGGCGATATGGCGGCAAAGGTCGATCCATATCTTCGTCCGCTGTATGATGCATTGGATGACATGCTGCCGAGCGAAAAATTGAAAACATATTTGGAACGGAGGATCATCGAGATCGTGCCGCTGGCGTATATGCGCGGCAGAACGCTGCACAATGCATTCGTCATTTTGGACGAAGCACAGAATGCGACGGCAACACAGATGAAAATGTTTCTGACGCGCCTCGGCAATAATTCCAAAGCGATCGTCACTGGCGACATTACACAGATCGACCTTCCGTATAATGCGACATCCGGACTTGTCCAGATACAGGATGTGTTGAAAGAGATCGAAGGGATAGAGTTCGTCTATTTCAACAAGAACGACGTCGTCCGACACCGACTTGTTCGCGAGATCATTGATGCGTACGGCAAGTACGGAGAGAAAGAAAACGGAAAGAAATAACCGTTCACCGTAAAGATAAAAAGGATTGAAATGAACTATTACGCGTTAATCTACGACGTTGTTGACGATTACATTACGCGACGGGGAGAATTTCGTGCGGAACATCTACGGCTTGCGAGAGAATCACGCGGCAGAGGTGAATTATTCCTTGCCGGTGCTTTCAGCGAACCCGCCGATCAGGCATTGTTAATATTCCGTTCACCGGACGCATCGACCGCAGAAAATTTTGCGAAAAACGATCCGTACGTTATCCACGGATTAGTGAAGAAGTGGCGGGTGAGACCGTGGATGGTGGTAGTGGGGAATGAGTAGTTATCTTTGTCAGATATCTGCAAAGAATTTTTCGGCATCTCTGCTGCTATGAAGTACGGTAAAAATAATAACTTTATTCTTTCTGAGATGATACATAATTCGATAATTTCCCACGATCACCTCTCGAAAATTTTTATTATGTAGTTCCGGTATAATTCTACCACTGAGTGGAAATTGCAAAAGGCGTTCGACACTTTCTATGAGACGGATAATAGTGCGGGCTGCATAAAAATGTGAATCACGTTCAATAAATTTACCAATTTCACGCAGACTTTCCAGAGCATCATGTGACCAAATTATTTCAACCACTTACGCAACTCCCGCTTTACTTGTTCGTGCGTGAGTACTCTCCCTTCTTCAACATCTTTTAATCCCTGTTCAATTTTTTTCATCACATACAATTCATACATGATGTCATCATATGTTGAGGACTCGTCGAGTTTTTTGAGCAATTGTTCTGTCAATTTTTTTGGGGAAGGAATCTTTGCAGTCGTGTAGGAAATGGATTGCTCTTTAACTTTTGCCATGATTACTCCGTTTTTCATAAAATTATAAGAAACAGTGATTAATGTCAAAATTTAATTTTTTTTACTTTATCCCATAACGTATCCATCTCTTCAAAACTTGTCTGATGAATATCTTTTCCCTGCTCTTTCAATTGCTCTTCAATATATTGAAACCGCGACGTGAATTTCTTCACAGTTGATTGGAGCGATTCTTCCGGATCGACATTGATGAATCGTCCGTAGTTCACAAGTGAGAAGAGCAGATCGCCGAATTCTTTCTCAATATCATCTTGATCGTTCTTCTTGACTGCATCATGTAATTCTGCCATCTCTTCTTCGACCTTCTTCCACACATCTTCTTTCTTTGTCCAGTCAAAACCGACTTTTGCCGTTTTCTTCTGCACTTTTTCCGCTTTCATCAGTGCGGGAAGCGACTGCGGAATCCCATCGAGCACGGAATTTCTTCCTTCACTCATTTTTATCTTGTCCCACAGCGCGGATTGTTCATGGCTTGAGTTGATCCTCGCTTCGCCAAATACATGCGGGTGTCGGCGTATCAATTTTGCATTGATCTCCGCGAACACATCTTCAAGAGTGAATTTCTTCTCTTCCTCCGCAATGATGGAATGGAACAGTATTTGAAGCGCAACATCTCCAAGTTCGCTTCGCAAATCGTCAAAGTTCTGACGGTCGATGGCGTCTAACGCTTCGTACGCCTCTTCAACGAAATGTTTTTTAAGCGATTCATGCGTTTGTTCTTTATCCCACGGGCATTCTTTCCGCAACCGTTTCATGATAGAGACAAATTCATCGAATTCTTTCATATGATTCTCCATTATTCACCGAGAGAAGAGGGCACAGAAATTGTTGCCAAGAAAATTGTTACAGTCAACAGAGTTTCGAGTCTCTATGCAGAATTAATTTTTGAAAAGGTATTGGCTTTTAGAGTAACCCTTTTCTATATTTTTACAGGACAACACTCAGATGATATGAAAACTCTCGTCTACATTACGCTCGCTGTCGTACTTTCCGCCTGGACATTCATCAGCATTGTGTCGCAAAAACAAAGCGTCGATCTTTTACTCATCAACGCAACCGTCTATACCGTCGACGAAGAAAACCCCGTTGCCGAAGCGATCGCCGTCCGCGGCAGCAGGATCGTGGCTGTCGGTTCGACACAAGATATACAAAATCAGTACACTTCACAAAATATCATTGATGCGAGAGGGAAGACGATCATTCCCGGTTTGATCGATGCACACGCGCATGTTCTGGGTCTCGGTGAAGCGTTGACGGAATTAAACCTTATCGGCACGCAATCGACACAGCACATTGCGAAAATAGTTGCCGAAAAAGTAAAGCAAGTAAAACCCGGTGATTGGATCCGCGGATATGGTTGGGACCAAAATGATTGGGGAAGCGGCACGGGCGAGAAACTCTTTCCGACAGCATCCATTCTCGACAAGGTTGCGCCGAATAATCCTGTAATCCTTTCGCGGATCGACGGTCATGCGATCTGGGTGAACAGTAAAGCGATGGAACTTGCGTACTCCCGATCCGATATGAATGTTGACGTCGATGGCGGCAAGATTATTCGAGATCGTTACGGCAGACCATCCGGCATATTTGTCGATAATGCAGAAACGATCATTACATCCGTCGTTCCTGAATATACTCGTGAAGAAAAGTTGACGATGTATATGCGGGCATTCGATGAATGTCTGAAGTACGGCATTACCGGTGTTCACGATATGGGAATCGACAAAACCGATTTCGAAATTTATAAGGAACTGGCGGACAACCAGACCCTGCCGGTTCGAATTTATGGATTGATCGGCGGAAGCGGAACATTGTGGGATGAAATGAGAAGATCGGGACCGTATATTGATGCACTCCATTACCAATTTATTGTTCGTGGCATCAAATTATATGTCGATGGAGCACTTGGTTCACGGGGAGCGGCGTTGATCGAACCGTACAGTGACGAACCGGAAAATCGGGGATTAATAACGACGGTTCCCGACTCGCTGCGTATCATCACTGAACAAGCATTGGAAGCGGGATTTCAAGTGGCGATACATGCAATCGGAGATAGGGCAAACCGGGTTGTACTTGATGAATACGAAAAAGCATCGCTGAAATATCCGACAGAGGCACGTAGTGCCAGACTTCGAATTGAACATGCACAAGTGATCTCGCCCGAAGATATTCCGCGATTTAAAAAATTAAACGTCATTCCCAGCATGCAGCCGACGCATGCAACATCCGATATGTATTGGGCACAGGCTCGCCTCGGTCCGGAACGGATTCTTGGTGCGTATGCGTGGCGCTCGTTCTTGAATGACGGCAACATTGTTGTGAGCGGTTCCGATTTTCCGGTTGAACATGCGAACCCGCTGCTCGGATTTTATGCCGCCGTGACAAGACAGGATAAAGACGGGATACCAAAAGATGCAAACGATGTGCAACTGAAGTTTCAACTCTCCGCCGACGGAATCGGCAATCCGAACCATTTTGAGAATGGGTGGTACGCAGAGCAAAAGTTGACACGAGAAGAAGCGTTGCGTTCGTTTACAATCTGGGCAGCGTTTGCCGAGTTTACGGCAAACCAAAAAGGAAGCATTGAAGAAGGGAAACTTGCCGATCTCGTGATTCTGTCAAATGATATCATGAAATGCGATCCAAAGGAAATTCTTACTACCGCTGTGGAGATAACGATCGTTGGGGGAAAGATACGGTATCAACATTCTTCCGGCTCATTGAGCGAGAGGAGGTAACACCATGTACGAGAAACTATTAACAGAAGCGGAAAAATTTCTTGAGGAACAGAAGGATAAAGAACTTCCGATCCTTGAGATGTGGGATGCGATGATGGAACGGGCTGAACAATTGAAATTCGAGATGCCGGAGACCATCGGAGACTTTGAATGCCTGCTCGAAGCGGACAAACGGTTCATCTTTTCTGACAACAAACTTGCCGAAGAATTGGACGAAGTGGAGGTGAGCGAAGAAGAGGGAGAATATGAGGTGGGCGAAGAATTTTTTGCCGTTGAAGAGATCGAGAAACTCGGGTTCAACCAGCATCAGAT
>JACPGG010000030.1 GCA_016182545.1 Ignavibacteriales bacterium | reverse complement strand
CGACCATATACTGGTTAACATGGGGTGGATCATCAGGAAAAAGAATTGATACAATCGCTGCTGTTGCAGGTACACCATCAGATACTGTGCGACACTACGATGTATTAGTGCATGATGAACGGAACCTTTATGCCGACTATACCGAAATTGGCGGGGAAGTCCGGAAGAATTACCCGGAGATAGTTGAAAATGAAACATGGCACGATGGTGGTTTAGGAGTCGGGAAAGTATCAATAACCTTTCCAATCTCCGATCTTTTTCCCAATAAACCTGCACGCGCGTTTGTAAAATTACAAGATTTTGGTGCGAGTATAACCACAAATGCACACAACCTTGCGTTATCAATAAACAATGCAGCCACAAAATATGATTCAGGTTTTATTAACAAGTACCAAGGAAAAGTATTGCAGGCAAATTTTACTTCGTCTGCATTAAAAAATGGGAATAATACCGTTGACCTGCATTCGTTCACGGTTGCCGGAAATAGTGTTAATACTGTAATCCGCGATTGGTTTGAGCTCGAATATCCCCGTTACTTAAAAACGACAACTGATTCGATCAATTTTGCATTTAATAATCTTGCCACTTCGACAGTCGGGTTACTTGTTGTTACCGGCTTAACATCAAATTCGTATGCTCTCTATAGATTTATTGCACAGGATAGTTCAATTGCAAAGATAACAAATTTTACCCGCAGCAATGACACGCTTCGATTTGCAGATTCTGTGAAAAATGGCACATATTATTTTCTTCTGAAGGAAGATAAAATACCAGCGCCGTTGTTCTTTTACAAAAAGAAATTTGTCAATCTCAGAGATCAAACCCGTCAAGCGGATTACATTGCAATTACACACCCGGTTTTCATTACGGCAGCGACGGCATACATATCTTTCGTATCCTCGGAATATGATATCAGTACATCATTGATCAACGTCGACGACATTTATGATGAGTTTAACTTTGGATTTTTTGGTGCCGAACCAATAAGAGAGTTTCTTAAACTAACCCATACGAGCTGGCAATTACCAAAACCAAAATATGTTTTCCTTATTGGAAAAGGTACGTATGACTTTTACGGATACAAAACAAAATTCTTCGGTGCTCCAAAAGTGCCAAACTTTATTCCTTCGTATGGGAATCCTGTCAGCGATATTTGGTTCGTCCTGTGGGATTCGACCGGCGCATTGATCCCACAGATGAATATCGGCCGGCTTCCTGTAAAAAGCGTTGAAGAGTTTCAGGCGTACGCATTAAAGCACCAAAAATATGTGTTAAAAGGGTACGATGATTGGAATAAACGGTATTTGTTCTTTGCCGGAGGGAATTTTACCGACCCAAATCAGATCGCACAATCAAAAGGGGTGAATGATTTTATCATCACCAACTACATTACAAAACCTCCGATCGGCGGGAATGTTGCAAACTTCTATAAGACAACAAATCCTGTCACAAATTTCGGTCCCTATACCCCTGAGCATATTAAAGATGCAATCGATCAGGGAGGAGTGTTCATATCATATATTGGTCACAGCGGCACGCAGACATGGGATAACAGCATCACCGATATTTCGCAATTGGCAAACATCCGCGACCGCAACCCGATGATCTCCGACTTCGGTTGTTCGACGGCAAAATTTGCGGAGCCTGACATCCAGTCATTTTCTGAATTAGCCGTGAGCGGCTTGAAGGGGCAGGCAATTTCGTACATCGGAAATTCATCGTTAGGATTTACATCTACAGCATTCTCTTTCCCTCAGGTTTTTTATAAAAAGCTCCTCGTCGACACTTCCGCATCATTGGGCGACGTTCATCGGCTTGCAAAAATCGATTATATGAAACAATTTGGCACAAGTGGCTCGTACGGTTTATTCATAAAAACGAATACACTTATCGGCGATCCGATTATACAACTGCCGATTCCGACAAAGCCGAATTACTCCGTTTCGAATTCGACCCCCGTCTTGTCACCGGAATTCCCGACTGACCAATCGGACAGCGTTACGCTTGCGATGAAATATTTTAATTTCGGTGCCGTGATCGGTGATTCGGTAACACTATCGGTCCGGGATGACTATCAGGGGAACGTTCACTATTGGAAACGAATACGTCGTGCTGTGCCGTTGTACTTGGATTCCATCCATGTTGTCATTCCGGTGAAAGGATTCCCCGGAGAACATGTATTGACGGTTTCACTCGATTCTTCAAATGCGGTTGATGAACTCTCCGAGAGTGACAATATCTTTACCGGCAAGTTGTTGGTGGCAACGACTACGATCCGGAATCTTACCGAGAGTGAGTTATTAAATCAATCCGACGGTACAGTCTCTTTCTTGAATCCCACGGTCCGGCCCTTACTGCCGCATTTTTTTATTGATGTCAGTACAGTTCCGCTATTTACACAGAAAGAGACATATCAAATACCGTACGATACATTTGCCACATCAGTTACGCTCGATCAAAAGTATCAGGGGAAAAGGATATGGATCAAATCCAAATACGCCGAAACGACCGGAGAGGGACTGGCATATTCATATCGTGTCGGCGGGAAGAGCAATTTCCTTTTAAATGACAGTGTTGCATTCAATGAACTGCTGATGCAGAAGGTGGGTGTGCACCAGAATATTTTACGGATGGATTCAACGCGCGTGACGTTCAGCGCTATTTCGGCTGGCTTCAACGACGGAAATACAGCCGTCCTATCAAAGAATGGGCAGAATTTTGTTCCGGAGAACACTCTTCGGGGACATCATGTAGTGCTGTTCGATGCAACAACATATCAACACATTGGATATTATCGTTTTGATATTTTTGCGGGAGCCGCCATTGCAACCAACTATAAGAACTTTCTCGATACGTTGAGTTCCCGATATATCGTCGCGATAGGAATTTCAGATGAAGGTTTTCAGAATCTGTCTGCTGCATTGAAGACATCAATTAAGACATTGGGGAGTAAATTTATTGATAGTCTAAAATTCAGAGGATCATGGGCAATCATCGGTAGGAAAGGAGCGGCACCGGGGAGTGTGCCGGAGCAATTTTCTCATCCATTTAACGGTCGGGTGCTCATTGATACTACCATCGTTATACCTGACACCATCGGTACATTTATAACTCCATCGTTCGGACCTGTCTCCCGATGGAAGAACATTGAACTCTCGTACTCAAATCCGCCCGGCGGAAAGATTGCATTATCAATTGTCGGGATGAATGATTCAGGTGTCGATACTCTTTCTGACATTCTTGTTACAGATTCGCTCATTAACCTTTCGTCGATTAACGCAGACCAGTATCCTGCCATAAAACTTGTGGGGACTCTGACGGCTAACGCAAGCAAAGTTTCTCCCTCAGTTGCATCCATAGCGATCAACTATGACGCGTTGGCGGAGATCGGTACAAATTATCAAACCGTGAAAGTGCAACGTTTGACATCGGGGAATGTTGCGGGCGAAATGGCGATGTTGGATACCGTTTTGCAGGGAGAAAAAGTAAGACTGACGTTCCGAGTGTATAACGCCGGCGGGTCAACTGTCAGAAATATCGTTACACAAATCAATGCAGTCTGGGAGAATAATACGAATGAGGTTGTGGGATCGTTTGTCATAGACTCACTGGTGCCAAAATCGTACAAAGAACTCTCCGCAACATACAGTACGGAACTCGGATTTGGTAAAAGAAATTTTCAATTCACGATCGATCCCGATACGATCGTGGAGGAATTTTACCGCGATAATAATTTTTATCAATTCCCCATTATTGTCAAAAAGAACGAGAATAGCCCTCTTCTGCCAAATCTTGTTATTTCGCAAAGTGGAATTGTTCCGCAAGCAGGATCATTTTCTGATCAGTTGGACACGCTTGGATTTTTGATCCATTATGAAAATACCGGAACTCTCATCAACGACAGCGTCATGATCAGTGTGAAGCACCTCTATAAAAATTCACTTTCTGCTCAATGGACAATTCGCCGCAAATATCCGGCTCTCGGCGATACATTCTTTGTCTCTGTGCCGATTTTGAAACGGGCAGGGGAGCATCAACTGCAGGTTGAACTCGATCCGGTCGGATTGATCGTGGAATCGTCAGAATCTGACAACGTTGCGGCTTATTATTTCACGGTGACGACGACTGCATTTACGATCATACAGCCGACGCAGTTCAGCACATCGGCGGTATCGCATATTATTTTTCTCAATCCGACCGCCGGTGCAGCGATCGGACAGAGAACTGCATTATTGGAATTGGATACAGTTGTTTCATTTTCAACTCGTCAATCGATACAATTGCTCATGCAGGAGTTCACAACGTCGTACAATATCAGTTCGCTGCAAAAGAGGAAGAGATATTATTGGAGAATAAAAGAACAGAACTTACCGAACGATTGGACAGCGGGAAGTTTTTACCTGGGTGATTCGGGCACCTTTTCGCTGGGACAGATTGATTCAACAGCATGGACGTTGAACACGTTTACGAGGACACTCTTTTCTCCCGACAGCGGCGCACGGATCGTCGATACAAAATTCCGCATCGAAGCGTTCTCTGCCGGATTCAACGACGGGAATAACGGTTCGATCAAAGTGAACGGCGCGAATATTATTTCATCTGTCTTTGGGAACGGATTTAACATCATTGTCCTTGATACACTCAATTATCAATTTGTGATGCAGCGACGGTTCAATATATCGGGCGATCCGAATGAAGCGGATTCCCTGGTTCAATTTATCGGTTCGATTCCTGCCGGACTCCATGTTGTCGGGGTTATCGTTGACGACGGCGGGAATAATCTTACGACTGCGGCACGTAATGCGTTGAAAACGATCGGCAGCGGGTCCATCGATCAATTATCGTTCCGTGATTCATGGGCGATCATCGGCAGGAAAGGCGCACCAATCGGTTCAGTGCCGGAAGTGTACAAAGCGCAGGGGAGCGGGGCAGCATCTGTTGAAACGACATTCGTGCGGAAGGAGAATACGGGAACGATAGTGACACCCACGTTCAGTTCATTTGCACAACTCACCAATCTCGTATTGAACGGCGTCATTCCCTCGAGCTCTCAATTGGTGACGAAAGTGTTGGGGATAACTCCCTCGGGCACAGTTGATACCGTGATCTTTTCTCAGAATCAACTCTCCATTCCGTTGAGTTCGTTCAACACCGTTACGTACCCGTCTGCCCGAATAATGTTTAATCTTTCGGCTGCTTCGTCGCACTCGTCGCCGCGTCTGTATGGATGGAGTATCACGGGATCCCAACCGATCGAACTCGCCGCATCAGCGAACAGCACTTCCCTGAGTGCGGACAGTGTTCTGGAAGGGGAGAGCATTCAATATTCTACACGCATCTATAATCTTAGCGCTGTCGCTGCGGAGAGTGTTGTTGTCCGGCTTTCGACGACTCAGTCAGGTCTCGCAACGATCATGAAGGAAGAGATTGTGCCGCTCATCGCGGCGCAGGATTCGATCCTGTTCACATATACGTACGACAGCAGGGGACGACGAGGGAATCGCGCCTTCGTTGTCGAGGTCGATCCGGACAATACTGAGATCGAAGTGAATGAGAATAACAACAGTGTCACCGTTCCCTTCTTCGTCCTCTCCGATTCGATAAAGCCGAGACTGCAGATTGCATTCGACGGGATGCAGATCGTCAATGGCGATTATGTCAGTCAGCGCCCGGAAATACGTGTGCTCTATTCCGATAACAATCCGGCGTCGTTGCTGCAGGCAGACACATCGAACTTTACGATAAAACTGAACGGACGCCGTGAGTCATTCACATCCGGGACAGCAGAACTGGTCAACACATCGACACCCGGAAGAGCAGAAATACGATGGACGCCGACGCTTGATGATGGCGATAATTTTATCGAGATCTACGCGCTCGATATTGCGGGAAATATTTCGGATACGATGAATGTTGTTGTGAAGGTCGCCTCAGAATTCCGGCTTCTGGATGTGTACACGATCCCGAATCCGTTCAATCGTTCGACGCACTTCACATTCAATCTCGCCGGACCGGTGATGCCTGAAGAGGTGATCATTAAAGTCTATACGGTCGCCGGGCGATTGATCCATGAGATCCGGCATCCTGCGATCATCGGATTCAATAAAATTTATTGGGACGGAAGGGATATGGATGGGGATGAGATCGGGAACGGCGTCTATTTGTACAGAGTGGTTGTGACACACGAGGAAAAACAGGCGACCGCAACTCAAAAACTCGTCAAGATGCGCTGATCACCGTGCCATATCGTCGGCGTGATGTTTGACGATACGCGCATTCGCAATAAAAACAACCTCTTCTGCAATATTGGTCGCCAGATCAGCCACACGTTCCAGGTTCCGGCTGACACGGATCATTTCGAGTGCCTGCTCGATCGACGTGGGATTGCTTTTCATAACGATCATCATTTCCTGGGCGATCTTCTTATTCAGCGAATCGGCAGTGTCGTCCATCTTCAGCACTGCTTCCCCCATCGCAGGATCCACATGAATGAAGCTGTCGATCGCATCGGAGAGCATCCTCTTGGTCACCTGTGTCATTTGCTGGATCTCGTTCAGTGCCGGCAGCGGCGTTGCCATCGTCATCAACGCCAGGGACGATTCCGCAAGGTTCACGGCATGATCGCCGATCCGTTCAAGATCGTTGTTGATCTTCGACGCGGCAAGAATGAACCGAAGATCGGATGCGACGGGCTGCTGCAATGCAAGCAGATCGATGATCGCGCGTTCGTTGTCCAATTCCAGTGCGTTGACCTGTGCATCGTCTCTGATCACCTGGTCGGCAAGAGTCCCGTTCTGCTTGATCATTGCTTCGATCGTATGTTCGATCGCCAACTCGACGATCGATCCCATTTTGATGAGGGATGTTTTAAGGTTTTGCAGTTCGCTTTCAAATCGCCGTTGCATAGTACATGAGTTGATTGTGTGAAAATATCTTTGATTAATCCAATATAAAATTAGTTTCCGAAATTCCCAATCTAGGCGGGAAAATCTTTACCTCCGTCTCATTGCATTTGCCGGACATTTCAGTTACTTTTCTTCCGACCATATCCGGAGAAACGACATGCATTATTTTCTCATGAAGACCGAACCGTCTGTCTATTCTTTTGCCGATCTTGAGCAGGAGAAGAAAACGGTCTGGAACGGCGTCAGCAACTATGCGGCACTCAAGCATATGCGTTCGATGAAGAGAGAGGATCTTGTCTTTATCTACCACTCGGGTGACGAGAAACAGGTTGTCGGGATTGCAAAGGTAATCGCCGAGGCATATCAAGACCCGAAAGAAAAGGATGAGAAGATGATCGTTGTCGATATTCAGGCATTTCAAAAATTAAAAAACCCGGTCACGCTTACCACGATCAAAAGCCGGAAGGAATTCAAGGATTTTTCACTTGTCAGAATTCCCCGTCTTTCCGTAATGCCTGTTCCTGCCGAATTGTGGGAAGCGATTCTTGCACTCAGTAAATAACCACTCCAATGAAAAAATATCTCGTTCTTCTCGCCGTTACTTTCCTCTTTGTATCCTGTTCCAGGGATCCTTCAGCTGAAACAAAAGTCGAAGTTCATCCCATCATCAAAGAATTGCAGCAGAAATATGCCCCCGATAAGCGGATCTCCATCATATTAAAGGGGGACGTTGACAATAAAGAAGCGAAGGAGGAACTCCTTGCAAAATTCAGAGAAGAAAAGAAAGATATCATCGACAGTGTCGAGGTTCTTCCCGCGGACAACCTGGGAATTAAAACGTGGGGAATTGTTACCGTGAGCGTTGCCAACATGCGGACCGATCCGCGTGAAGGAGCGGAACTCGGTACTCAGGCATTAATGGGCAGCATAGTGAAGATCTGGAAACGGCATCGCGGATATGTGTACGCGCAGACATCCGATAAGTATCTCGGCTGGGCTGACCCGGACCAGATGCAGCTTGTAACCGAACGACAAGCAGAGGATTGGAACAGGGGAAAGAAAGTATTCGTCACCGCAATGTACGATCTTGTCCGCCGCGAACCGGATCAACGATCGCTCCCTGTATGCGACATTACCGCCGGCGGCGTCTTGAAAGATCTCGGAACAAAGAACGGCTGGACAAAAGTTGAATTGGCAGACGGGCAAATTGGTTTTCTCCCCGCATCGTCTGTTATCGATTATGCTGCATGGGGAACAAAAATAAAACCGACACCCGAGAACGTGGAGCGGACAGGAAAATTCCTGATGGGGGCTCCGTACTTGTGGGGCGGGACTTCTATTAAAGGGGTCGATTGTTCCGGATTTACGAAGACTGTATTTTTGTTGAACGGAGTACTGTTGAACCGCGACGCCAACCAGCAGGCAGATCAGGGAGTGGAAATTGAGCCGGGGAAAAATTTTGAGAACTTAAAGAAAGGGGACCTCCTCTTCTTCGGACGGAAAGCTGAAGAGGGGAAGCAGGAGCGCATCGTCCACGTCGGCATATATCTCAACAATAGAGAATACATTCACTCGTCAGGGAAAGTGCAGATCAACAGCTTCGATCCCGAGTCGCCGATCTTCAACGAGTATAACCTCAAACGTTTCGTCCGGGCGCGGCGGGTGATTACCGCTTCTCCGCAGGTTGCGGAAGTAAAAACGAATTAAAAAGCTACACATAGTCATTGCGAGGAGGAGCGTTTGTCATGGCGAGCGAAGCCGAGCCATGACACGACGACGAAGCAATCCCATGAAGTAATTTTATTCAGGAGATTGCTTCGTCCCGATGAATCGGGACTCGCAATGACTTTTTTATTTGATGCCGCTGCGGGTTGTCGGAATTTGATGATGTGTTTATTAGGAATTGTCTGAATGTCTCTCCAATATCTCTTTATAGACTTCAATTCCTTCTTCGCCTCCGTCGAACAGCAGGAGGATCCGAAACTGCGCGGGAAACCGGTTGCCGTCGTTCCGGTGATGGCGGAAAACACCGCCTGCATTGCCGCAAGTTACGAAGCGAAAAAATTCGGTATCAAGACAGGCACATCTGCAAAAGATGCCAGAAAACTTTGTCCCGATATCACCATTCTCGAAGCACGTCCACCGCTCTACGTGAAATACCACAATCAACTCATAGCCGCCGTTGAATCATGTATTCCCGTTCTCATTGTAAAGTCGATAGACGAAATGGCATGCGAGTTGAGCGGCAGCCAGAAAAAGAAAGAGAATGCGATCGAACTGGCGAAGAAGATCAAAGCGACGATCGCAAAAAAGGTCGGCGAGTTCATGCGCTGCTCCATCGGCATCGCGCCGAATATCTTCCTTGCCAAGACCGGATCGGACATGCAGAAGCCGAACGGGCTGGTGGTGATAGAGGAAAAAGATCTGCCGCAGATATTATTCAAGATGGAACTGCAGGATCTCACCGGCATCGGCAGAAACATGGCAAAGCGATTGAACCGGAGCGGAATTTATACGGTGGAAGAATTGTGCAAAGCGGATAAAGAAGCACTCCGTTCCGTATGGGGCGGAATAGAAGGAGAGCGGATGTACGAACGGTTGCGGGGAATCGAACCACCATTACCGCTGACGCACAAATCGACAGTAGGACATTCGCACGTGCTTGCACCTGCGGAAAGAAACGAGAAGGATGCTATCGCTGTCATGCACCGGATGCTGCAAAAAGCGGCGATGCGGCTGCGAAAGATGAAGTACCGCACTCGTGCACTGCAGGTCGGGATCGGCTTTTTCGACAACAAGAGTTGGAGCGACGATATCTCATTTACCGAAACATCCGACACGCTTGTATTGACCGAAGCGCTGCAGAAACTGCTTGAGCGGAAACCGCGAATGAAAGAGACGCCGCTGCGCGTGTCGGTGACATTGTTCCATTTAGTCCCGGAAGAAGAACATACCGGTTCACTGTTCGAAAATGAAGAGAGATCATCTGCGCTTCTCTCGGCGATCGATGAATTGAATCTGCGCTTCGGCAAGAGCGCGCTCTATTTCGGCGGTGCGCATTCTGCACTGGAATCTTCTCCCGCGCGTATTGCGTTCAACCACATTCCGGATATCGAGATCGAAGATGGGAGAGGTGGGAGACCGAAGAAGAAAAAGAAACCGCCGGAAACCAAACAGAAAGAATTTGATGATGAGAGCGAGTATTAACAAAAAAGCCGAATCTTCTGATCCGGCTTTTTATCAAACAATCTAATATCTCGCCATCTATCAATCCCCTACTTCTCCCTCTCCATTACAAAATCAACGAACAACTCAAGCGATTTTTTTGCGTCCGAATCGGGGAATGGCTGCAAGCATTCGCGTGCGGCATTGCCGAAGTCATGCGCGCGCTGTTCGGCGTATTGAATGCCGCCATTCTGCAATACAAAATCGACTACGAACTCAACATCTTTTCCCTTCGCGCCGTTCTTGATCATTTTCAGTACGTGCTTCGCATCGTGCTTGGACGATTGCTTCAGTGCATAAATCAAAGGAAGAGTGATCTTCTTTTCCTTCATATCACCGCCGATCGGTTTGCCGAGTATGCTCTTGCGCGACGTGAAATCGAGGATGTCGTCTCTGATCTGGAACGCCATGCCGACATTCTCGCCGAAATCTTTCATCAGTTTTCGCTGTGCGGGATCTTCCGTAGTGCTTGCCGCGCCGATCTCCGAGCAGGTAGAAAGGAGAGAGGCGGTCTTGTTGGAAATGATCTTCAGATATGTTTCTTCATCCATATTCAGTTCGCGGCTCTTCTGTATCTGCAGAATTTCACCTTCACTCATCCTTCGTACGGAATCGGACACCGTTTTGAGAAAATAGACATCATTGTGCCGTAGCGAGATCATCAATCCGGTGGAAAGGAGATAATCACCCATCAGCACCGCAACTTTGTTCTTCCAGACCGCATTGATGGAAGCAAGACCGCGCCGAGTATCCGAATCATCGACGACATCATCGTGGACGAGCGTTGCAGTGTGAAGGATCTCGACAAGCGTGGCACCTCTAAATGTACTTTCGTTGACAGCACCGCACGTCTTGGCGGAAAGGAAAACAACGATCGGGCGGATCCGTTTTCCTTTTTGCTTCACGATGTACCGTGCGATCGTGTCGACCAGTGTAACACTGGATCGCATCGACTGTTTGAAGAACGAGGTGAACGATTTTAGTTCGTTCTCAACCGGTGCTTTAATATCGTCCAATGTATTTGAAACTATTAATCCCATATGTAAACCGTGGTCATTCTGAGTTCCGCTTTGTTTTTCGAGCCGAAGAATCTGCTGGTGCGTTGAGTGCTGTAAGACTTTCCCACGCGCCGACCAGATGCTTCGACTCCCTCGTTAAAGAGCAACTCGATCGCTCAGCATGACACATACTGTGTACTTAATAAAAATACCTGCTATAATGTTTCAGATTTCTTCTGCGCAAATTTTGAAATGAAGATGCTTATTTCATACAGCAATATCATCGGTGCCGCCAGCAGACTCTGTGTTAATATATCCGGCGTCGGCGTGACAATTGCCGAAATGATCAGTATCGCAACAATTGCATGACGCCTGTATTTTCTCATGAAGACCGGGTTCAACAATCCGATCTTCGTGAGGAAGTAGGTGATCATCGGCAGTTCGAAGACCAGTCCCGCGCCGAGTACCAAACTTAAAATAAAACTGATATATTCGTTGATTGCAATGTTCAGTTCGAATATATCGGTCCCGAATGTGGAAAAAAACTTCAATGCCGTCGGTACCAGGATGAAATATGCGAACGCAATCCCCGACAAGAAACAGAACGACGTGAAGAAAACGATCCACCAGGCATATTTCCGTTCGTTCGGCAGAAGTCCCGGCGCAACGAATTGCCACACCTGATACAACAGCACCGGCATTGCCCCGATGATCCCTGTTACAATAACGACCTGCATGTACGTCAGTACGATGCCGTACGGCGTGAGAACCTGTGCTTGTAATCCAACTGCCAACAAGGGACCGAGTATCACCTGTTTGACAAGGAATTCCGAAAAGGCAAGCCAGTACCGAGAGGACCGCCTTGAGAATGCGCCAGCGCAACTCCTCAAGGTGATCGAGGAATCCCATTTCTCTTTCTTCAGTGTGTTTTTGGTCGTTGGGCATTGCTATTTTGTTGAAATTTTTCGTCCATCACAAATGTCATTCCCGCGAAAGCGGGAATCCACTTCAATAATTCACCAGTGGTAGCACCTCAGCGTGGATTCCGTGTCAAGCACGGAATGACGAAAAATTTTTATTGCATCTCTTTATATAACGGGAATCCGCTGCATAGATCGATCACTTTCTTCTGTACTGATTCGTAAACGCTCTTGTTGCCGATATTCCGGATCACTTCGTCGATCAGGTCGCCGACGATCTTCATTTCATTCTCTTTCATTCCTCGCGTGGTCAATGCCGGCGTACCGATGCGGATGCCGCTTGTAATGAGGGGCGATTTGTCGTCGAACGGTACTGCATTTTTATTGGTCGTGATTCCCGCTTCGTCGAGCGCTACCTGTGCATCTTTGCCGGTGACATTTTTATTGCGGAGGTCGATCAGCATCAAATGATTGTCCGTTCCGCCGGAAATGATGTTATATCCTTTGCCGACAAGATGTGCCGCGAGTGTTTGTGCATTTTTGATGATCTGTTGTGCATAGATCTTGAACTCCGGCTGCAGCGCCTCCTTGAATGCAACAGCCTTTGCAGCAATAATGTGCATCAACGGTCCCCCTTGAATGCCCGGAATTACCATGGAGTCGAGCAATTCCGAGATCATCTTCGTTCTGCCGGATTTCGGCGCCTTCAATCCCCATGTATTTTCAAAATCTTTTCCGACAAGAATGAGTCCGCCGCGAGGTCCGCGCAATGTCTTGTGTGTGGTCGATGTGACGACATGGCAATGGGGAAGAGGATCGTTCAACAATTTGGAAGCGATCAATCCCGCAGGATGGGCGATATCGGCAAAAAGAAATGCGCCGACCTTATCGGCAATCTCTCTGAATTTTTTATAATCAATATTGCGCGAATAGGCGCTGGCACCGACGGTGATCAACTTCGGTCGTTCCCGTTTTGCCACATCTTCCACTTCGTTGTAATCGATGTAGCCTGTTTCTTTCGAAACGCCGTACGCGGAGAAATTGTACATCTGTCCGGAAAAATTCACAGGGGAGCCGTGCGTTAAATGTCCGCCGTGAGACAGATTCATGCCGAGCACTTTATCTCCCGGTTTGATGAATGTGAAATAGACCGCAGTATTCGCCTGAGAACCGGAATGCGGTTGGACGTTTGCATATTCGGCGCCGAACAATTGTTTTACACGATCGCGGGCAATGTCTTCTACGATATCGACGAATTCGCAGCCGCCATAATATCGTTTACCGGGATAACCTTCGGCATACTTGTTCGTCAGGACTGTGCCTGCCGCTTCAAGTACGGCGGAAGAGACAAAATTTTCCGAGGCGATCAATTCCAACTTCGAATTTTGGCGGTGAAGTTCATTCTTGATTGCCTGATAAATATCGGGATCGAATTTCTGGATGTGATTCATGAGTCTCTCGAAGAATAAAAGTTATCTGCCTGTTAACAAGTGGATTTTTTCAACGCGGCGCGTATGTCGTCCCGCTTCAAAATTTGTGGTGAGAAATGTCTTTATCATGTCCTCTGCAACGCCCCAGCCGACGAGCCGTTCGCCGATGCAGAGAATATTCGCGTTGTTGTGCTTGCGGGAAAGGGATGCCGCCGTAACAGACTCGCATGCTGCGGCACGGACCCCTTTGTGTTTGTTCGCAACGATAGAAACGCCGATGCCAGTGCCGCAGACAATGATCCCCCATTCACATTCGTCTTTTGAAACCGCCTCGGAAGCTGCATGTGCAAAATCAGGGTAATCGACGGAGTCGGCTGAATGTGTGCCGAAATCTTTGAACTCGAGTTTCAATTCAGAAAGGAGTGATTTTGTCTTCTCCTTGTATTGAAACCCTGCATGGTCGCTGGCGATTGCTATCATAGAGTTCGCTGGTTGGTTAATCGATCGGCGGGGGAATGAACATCAATTCCGAAGCCGTCAGTGAAACGGTGAATCGAATGATGGTATCCTTGATCAATAACGATGATGTCGTTCCCCGGATCCCGTACTCCAATCCGAGATTGAGCCGGGAATCGAAACTGAGCGGGAAACCGAGTCCCCCCGATGCAAATATTTCGTTGATCGATGTGCCGTTCACTTTCGTATTGGTAACGCGATAATACCCGCCGAGTCTGTATGAAACTTTATCCCAGAACGAATCGACGAAGTTGTCGGAAGGGAGGAACTCGACACCGACACCTGCCCGAATGCTGTTCTGCATTTCTGCCGGCTTGATGCCGTTGATCTTAAAATTATCCCAATTTTGAAAGTCCACATCGGCTGCATAGACGATCCTGTTTCGATTGTACGACAGACCGACTGAGAATCCGAATGGGAGACTGATCGATTTGTTATCGACCGCCACCGTGTCCTGATTGGAAGAAAAATTACGAAGAATCTCATCATCAAAATCCAATGAAGAACCGGTGAAGAACGTTGCGCCGAGATTGAGATTGCCTGTTGTTGAAAGCCCGAGTGCTTTGTCTATTTGCGCGTACAATCCCCCGAGCGTCAGACCAAATCCGCTGAGTGACAGAGTTTGATTATATGATCCGCCGAAAAAATCACTTGAACTGAAATTTATTGTATGATCTTTATAGATGGCGCCGAATAAGTAATGAGCCGTGAGCCCGACAGCGAGGTCGGATGTTGCGGCATAACTCATGCTCAGTTGTGCTGAATTCAAACCTCCGCGTCCTTCAAATTGCTGGATCACACTGCTTCCGCTGACAGTTTCGGTCGCTTCCTGCAGATACCCGACAGTTGAGAATGGAAGGACACCGAGCGACAGCACCATTTTTTTAGGGGCGTAGATCGGAATGGCAATGCCGAATTCATTGATGTTCCCGGTCCCGATCACGCTCGTTCCGGTCGCATCTTCGGAGTTGTAATTCCTGTACTGATACCCTGCGGTGACAAGCGTGCGTGAAATATTTGCGATGCCTGCAGGGTTGGCAAAATTGATAAATGTCTCGCCGAACATCCCGACGCCGACGCTCCCCATGGCAATATTTTTTCCGCGGGATCCGAGATGTATTTCACCGATCCCGTACCGTGAATAGATCGACCCTTCGCCGGCAACGGCAAATGAGGAGACGATAAAAGCAATGAAGAGGATCTGTTTCATTGGTTCCTCTCTGAATAAAGAATTTTCAATTTTGGCTTGAGAGAATCGGGTGCTGCCGTTGAATAAAAAACTATCCGTTCACTCGAACTGTTCTCAGCCAGCCATCGGATTGTTACTCCCTCGTTTGCGCTGAGACTGTTGATCCACCGTTGCGCTATTTCAGTCACTTGAAATTCATAGACAGGGCTCGATCCGGTGTTTAATTTTTTTACGCCGTAGGAAAAAAATGTCGAGTTGGAAGTGTCGATGTTGGAACCGGGAAGAGCAAGAACCGCTACAAGTGAATCCTGTGTATATCCCGAATAGACACTAAGCGTAGTATCGACGGTCATGGATAGAATAGATCGCGCGACCATTGGTTTTCCTGTCAGGAATTTTACGTCGAATTTCAGTTTGGAGCGGACACCGACTCCTCCCCGAACTTCAAGATCGGACAGAGTCGGCGCGGCGGCATATGTGCCGACGTACGTATCTTGCCCTGAACTGAACGAGAGCGAATCTAATTTTCCATTTTTAGTGTATTTGATGACGAGTGACGGAACGACGCTTGAAAAAACATTGAAAGGAGTAAAACCGATCACGCCGGAATTTGCCAGCATCTTCACCGCAAATCCGTGAAAATCCGGTTTTGAAGTGTCCAGGTAATCGTCTGCCCAACGGCGGGCAACGTTCGTATCGATGCGGGCTACAACGCGCTGCGAATAATTCATTGAGTCGGAGAATGTCCCGAACGAGACCGACCCAATGTCTGAAGATTGCAATGTATCCGATGAAAAAGTACCTTCAGCAAATGCTCTCAGAACTTCAAACACGGTAAGTGTGATCGGGGGGGAGGCAGGCAGCATCCTGTAATTCACCGTCAATCGAATCTCTGCCGTATCTATTTTTGCCCCCTTCAATGAATCTGCGATAGAGGTCGGATAGAAATCGAGCAATGTGATGAATTCTTCCCCGGTCGGCAGTTTACCGACGAGATTGCTCGCTGAAAATCCGTTCACGATCGGTGTTTTGTACGTGGTATCGGAGTATGCGATCACCGTCGTTTCCAGGAATGTGACACCTTTTTCATTCAGGCTGTCGCCAATGGGGTTTGGTTTATCGGCGCATCCGATAATGAGCAATGTGAATGCCGTTAAGCATACGCTGATGGATTTCTTCATTGTTAGGTTCGTAATTTCTTCGTGATGTATTGAACTGCGTCGTACAGATCTGTTGCGTAATAATCCCGTTGATTGCTGCATGAGTCCTTTTCTTGGGCGCCGTATCCCGTCGCGACCTGGATCGATACCGCGCCGACGGATTTTCCGGTCTGTGCATCGATGCATTTATCTCCGATAACGAAACACCGTGAGAGGTCGAAACCATATTTTTCTTTTGCCTGCATCAGCATTCCGGGCTTCGGCTTTCTGCATTCACAATCGGTTCGATACTGCGGAATGCCGTCGGTCGGATGATGAGGGCAGTAGAAATAGTCGAGAACCGATGCATCGAATTTTTTTAATTCATCATCCATTGCCCGGTGGATGATGCTCAAGTCCTTCTCCGAGAATAACCCCCGGGCGATCCCGGATTGGTTTGTGATGACAACGACCGGTATCTCACGTTCGTTGAGTATCCGAATTGCGTCGGCACTGCGGGGAATAAGTTGGATCTGGCTGGGTGACGAGAGAAAATCAACATCGACGTTGATCGTTCCGTCCCTGTCGACAAACACAGCGAATTCTGATTGCACCATCGCTCCGCTACTTCAATAAACTGCGATAGAGATTGATGTACTTCTTTGCGGACGATTCCCATGAAAAATCTTTTGCCATTCCGTTCCGCATGATCTTCTGCCATGTCTTCTGGTCGTTGTACGTCTTGACGGCGCGCTGGATCGTCTTGAGCAGATCCTTACTGTCGTACTTATTGAATTTGAAACCGGTCCCGTTTCCGCCGGCAGTCACATCCTGAATCGTATCATCCAATCCGCCCGTTGCGCGCACGATCGGCACTGTTCCGTATTTCAAACTGTACAATTGATTCAATCCGCACGGTTCATACCGCGACGGCATCAGGTACATGTCGGCGCCCGCTTCAATCATATGGGCGATCTCTTCGCTCATCCCGAACATGATCCCTGCTTTTTTGTGATGCTTCTTTTTGAACGATTCGAAATACTCATGGTATCTTTTTTCTCCGATACCGATCATAACGAACTGGATATCGAGCTTCATCATATCGTCGGCGATCTCTTTAATGAGATCGATTCCCTTCTGGTCAACAAGGCGCGTAATGCATCCAATGATCGGGACCCCTTCTTTATACTCTAGCCCGAATTTCTTGCAGAGAGCGATCTTGTTCTGTTCTTTTCCTTCGAGCGATTTTATATCGTACCGCTGATCCACCATCGGGTCGGTTTCAGGGTTCCAGATATTGTAATCGATGCCGTTGATGATGCCATGAAGGTCTTTTTTCCGTTTCTTCAGGATCCCTTCAAGACCCGCACCATATTCTTCGGATCCGGTGATCTCCCGCGCATATTTTTCACTGACGGTCGTAATGACATCAGCATAGACGAGTCCCGCCTTCATAAAGTTCAATTTTCCATAAAACTCTACGCCGTTCATCGTAAATTCGTCGTCGGTCATTCCTGTTTTCTTAAATGACTCGCCGGGGAATTGTCCTTGATACCCAAGATTGTGGATGGTGAAAATAGTCTTAATGTTCTTAAAAAGGGGTTCGTCCTTGTATACAGTCTTCAAATAGGCGGGAATGAGTCCGGTTTGCCAATCATTGCAATGGATGATGTCGGGCTGCCATCCGAGTTTTTTCAATGTCTCAAGTACGCCGCGGCAGAAGAATATGAACCGCGAGTCGTTATCGGCATAATCCTTTTTAGAATCGGGATTAGTGTAGAGTCCCGACCGGTTGTACATCTCTTGGTTCGCAAGAAAATAGACCTGTACTTTCGCTTTCAGGCTTGAAATAAAGGAGGAGTTTACATGTCCCGTTTTCATCTCATTGCCGACAGGGACCGAAATTTCACGCAAACGGATCACGTCGTGGAGTTTGAATTTCCGCTCGCTAATCGTGCCATAGCGCGGCATCATAATGCGGATTTCATGTCCGAGTTCTTTGATCGTTTGTGGGAGAGCCCCTGATACGTCTGCTAATCCGCCAGTTTTTGCAAAAGGTTCCGCTTCGCTCGTTACGAAGAGGATATTGAGAGGTTTCGACATACAACCTTTATTTAGTGGAGAGTATTACCATCAACTAAACAAAGGTACGAAAAATTTGGGGAATTTACAATGTTTGGACGCTGCAAGTTAGAATCTGTCTTTTAACCAGCTTTCAAAGATCGATTTTTGAAGATCTGTCGGCTTCGCAGTTTTCTTTACAACGTAAGCGGGAAAACCGAAGTATTCCAATTGTAATTTTATCTCTTTCAGTTTGTCGTTCCTGAAAATAGTTAATGTAATTTCATCTCCTTTGGTCATAGATGAAACTCGCTCGTTCATTTCGGATGAACGGACGCGGAAACCGTTGAGAGCCACTATTTCATCGTTGATTTCTACCCCAGCTTTTTCCGCCGGTGAATTCGGGATCACTCCTGTAATACGGTTTTTTTCACCGGTATCCTGCGTCATTATTCCAAGACCAATTTTTCCCGTAGAATCCTTTAACGCCAACTCCAATCCTGTAAATGCAAGATTCTTTTCCCACGGGAGAGGTACTGTCCCATACAGATAATTGTCGAAAAATTCTTTCAACCTGCCTCCGGTAAATTCTTCGCTCACTTTTATAAAGTCGGCATTCGTGAATCCTTTTGAAACCGGGAAACGCCTGTACATTGTCCGCATAACGTCGTCGAGTGAATGTTTGTTTTCCGAACGGTGTCTGATCTCAAGATCAAGTAACAGACTCACATGCGATCCTTTACCATAATAGTCGCTTTCCGCTTTAAAGGAGTTCTGTTGCCGCTTCCAGTATTTCACCCATGCGTCAAAACTTGCCTCGCTCAACGGTTGGATCGTATTTCCATACCGTGAACGATCCGACGAGATCATCTGTCCGATCATTTCAAGATAATTCTTTGCATCGCGGTAACCCGCGCGGAGTACGATGAGATCATCAAAGTACGATGTCGTCCCTTCGCTGATCCATAATTCTTCCGAGTATCCTTCTTTTGAAAAATCGTACGGTGCGTACGCTTTCGGTCTGAGTTGCTTCACATTCCACGTGTGAAAATATTCGTGCGACACAAGTCCGAGAAAACCAATGTACGAGGCACGGTTGGAAAAGATGAAAGGACGGACCCCCATGACGGTTGAATTGATATGTTCCGTTCCGCCCCCGGCGTTCGGCTGGCAGTGAATGAAGAATATATATTTTTTGTACGGAAGATCGCCCCAGAATTCTTTATTCGCAACAACGATCTTTGTGAAGTCAGTGATGAGAGTATCGATATTCCAATTTCCGTCGCCGTAGATGCTGATGATGTGTGGTTTGTTATCGACGGTAAATCTGAAATCTTTTTGGTTGCCGATCTCGATCGGACAGTCGGCAAAATATTCAAATGAAGGGGCTCCGTATGTGAACTTTTTCCCTTCGACCTCATCAAGTCCTGTTGTAACATGCCATGTGCCGTACGGTAAGATGGAAAGTTCAAGCGGTCTGTTTTTCAGTTCATCCACATACATGAAAACGGCAGCCGGGTCGATAAAGGCATGTTCGCTGTTTAATTCCCGTGTCCGCTGGTTGAATTCATTTGCGTACACTTTGTATCGTGCCGTAATGTAGTTTGCACCGCCGTGCTCGATTCGCCATGTATCTTTGTCCATTTTCTTCCACTGTATACTTTTACCTTTGTCATCCACTGCCGAAAATTCCTGTACCCCGCCGGAAAAATCGAAGATCACGTACCTGCCCGTTCTCCACGCCGGCATGTGCAGATCGACTGTGTTTGATTTCAGGTCATCGACTCTTATTTCAACTTCAAGGAGATGTGTCGAAGGATGTGACATTGCCAGTGTATAGTGGACAGCAGGTTGAGAGTGTGTCATGGTGGTTATCGCAAGAAATAATATCATGGATCGCAGCATACGGTCCTGAATTGATGAATGTCAAGGTGGATTGAGTATGGATTCAATCTAGCGATAAATATCTGTTTCAGGCAAGGTACTGCATGAAAAAAGGTGTTGACAAAAGAGCAATGCTTCTCTATATTTACCACAGAAATAAACAATGAACAAGGAGCAACGAGTATAGATTTTTTGTTAAAGGTTTAGTATCTGTTCGCAGCATCTACAGACACCTTTAACGTTTATACTGGTTGCTTTTTAGCTGCCGAACGTTTGAAGGTCAACAATTCAACGTTCGGTTTTTTATTTATATGAAAAAATGAAATCAATTCTGGCATTCCTGTTCGGAGCATTCATAACCCTGTACGCCCGGAATCCTATGCTGTATCCCGATGTGAAGATCCTTTCCTCGGACGATAACGGCATGACACTGGAATTTCGCCCGTCTTACTTCTCAAACCAAACGATCGTATCCGACGACGGGACGTTCGAGATCCCACAATTCAAATTCGGATTTCAAGCATTGATTAATGAAGCGGGGAGAGAGGACTTGAGAGCGCGTGTGATCAGTCTTGCAGTTCCGGGACATTCGGGAAATTCAATAACCGTGCTCGCTGCTGATTTTGAGATGGAAGGCGGTTTCGCGTTGGCTCCGATACCGCTCATCGTTCCCAAAGACAATCTTGGAGCAGTAGAGAGAAGATACAAAACAAAATTTTTCTCAGAGCAGGAATTCTTTCCGGCTGCAATCGTTTCCGTTCACAACATCGGCAAGGTGAAGGGATGGAATACGGCGAATCTTGTCATCACCCCGCTCCAATACCAGTCGTCGACGAAAACGCTGCGCAAGTATTCGCGCATAGTTGTAAGAATTGATTATGGCGCAAGGGAAGCGGGCTTTGACAATTCAGGGAATGATGAATGGGCACGTGCGGCTTTGATAAATTATCAGACCGGCAAGCGCTGGGCTTCCACGACACAGCTCAAGAAATCGGCAGCTGTCAATGCATTGCTCTCAACAGGTACGTGGTGTAAATTGGAAGTGGTGGAGGACGGTATGTATAAAATCGATGCGACGTACCTTCGTTCCATCGGTATCGAACCGTCGTCTCTTTCATCCATCACTGATGTCAAGATATTTGGTGGTGATGGACGGAATTTGCCGGAGAACCTGCTGACCCCGCGACCGTCCGACCTTCCGCAGGTTACAGTACAATATGTTTTTGGCAGCAACTCGCAATCAAGCGACGACGATTATCTTTTGTTCTACGGTCAAGGAACGCGAGGATGGCATTATGACCCTGCGCAAAAAAGCTTCGGTCATTTTATCAACATCTATTCCGACAGAAATTACTATTTCCTGTCGGTCGGTGCAAATGCTCCTGTCAAAGAAATGCTGCAGCGTTCGCATGGTGTAGGAAACGGCTCGAAAGTAACAAGTACACTTGGGAAAGCATTTTTCAAGGAAGAAAAATTCAACTTCAATCTCTCCGGACAAAATTGGGTGAGTGCACCGCTCAACCAGAATGAATCGAGAGTTATCAGCACCAAATTGGATGGACGGATCCCCGGAACTTCCGTACGATATATCTATAATCTTTTTTCCCGTGCTAATGTCGATGCAACATTTGTCATTGAAGAATCAGGCACTCAAATCGGTTCACTTTCCCTTTTTGGAATGTCCGATGATACGTTGGACGATCCTGAATCAGATTATGCGCGTGAAGGTGCTTCACAAGCAACTGCGAATATCAATCTTACCGATAGCCGCAGCAATCTTAAATTTACATATCAGGCAAACGGAACTGTCGCGAACGGCTTTATCGATTGGGTCAGAATTTTCTACCAGCAGCAATTGACAGCTCAGAACAATCAATTGTTGTTTCATTCTCCCGATACTTCGGGATTCGTGGATTACCGTATCGAAGGTTTTACATCAAACGATGTTGCCCTCTTTGATATTTCCGACGTCGGAAGCGTGAAAAAACTGCAGCATCAAACCGAACAGCAGATGGGTGCTGTATCGTTTCGAGATTCGAACGCTGTTGGTTCGCTGAAAAGATACTGGGTCGGAACGACGGCAGCATTCAAGTATCCAAAATCATTTGTAAAACTCCCAAATTCAAATTTGCATGGTTATAACGGCGCTGAGTTTGTGATCATTACGCCGGGAGAATTCAAAGCTGAAGCAGTGCGATTGAAGAATCACAAAGAATCGCTTCCCGCACCGATTTCAACGGTGGTGGTCGATATTGATACGCTCTTCAACGAGTTCGGACTCGGCTTATCCGATCCGACAGCGATGAGAGATTTTTTGAAGTATGCTTCCGACAATTGGAACGTGAAGCCGAAGTATGTTTTGTTTTTCGGCGATGCAAGCGTCGATCACAAGTTGATCCTGGGGAGTGACAAGTGGTGGGTGCCGACAATTCAAACTTCTCAGTCAAATAACAAGATCAGTTCCTATAACTACGAGGATTATTTTGCGTACCTCGATCCGAACAATCCAACAAGTGTTTCCATTGCACACGGCAGGCTCTGTCCTCGGAGCGTTGAACAAGCCAGAGTGTCTGTCGACAGAATTATTTTGTATGAGACAACATTATTTAAATCTCCCTGGAAGAATACCATTACTATCGTTGCAGATGACCTATGGTCAACGGATAATCCCAACGAGGAGTTCAATACCAGTGACTCAGAACTTCTTGCCCGCAGTTATACACCGGCTGATTATGAGATAAAAAGAATCTATACGGAAGAATACCCGTTGATCCAGGCGTCGTCCGGACGACGACGCCCCGAAGCGAGACAGGCTATTATCGACCAAGTCAATAACGGAACACTCATCTTGAATTATGCGGGGCATGGAAATCCGAAAGTATGGGCGCATGAAGCGATCCTGACGTACGATGACACGAAAACCCAATTTGTCAATAACGATCGATTGACATTCATTGTTGCAGCAACGTGCGACTGGGGAAGGTTTGATGAGCCGGGCGAGCAAAGTTCAGCCGAAGAGGTGATGGTTGCAAAGAACGGAGGGGCTATCGGGGTTCTCAGCGCGACCCGTGCAGTGTATGCTCATGCCAATGCTGCTACAAACCAATGGTTCTATTCATATATGCTGAATGTGAATCCCGTGATGAGATTGGGTGACGCGAATATGCTGACAAAAAATATTCTGTTTGATGTGCAAAACAAACAAAAATATTTTCTCCTGTGCGATCCTACATTGCGTTTAGCAGCTCCGCGTGGTACAATTTCTATTGACTCGATTAATGGCATTGCAATCTCCAGTACCGATACGCTGAAGGCATTGAGTAGAGTAACCGTAAGAGCTTACGTTCGTGATTCAAGCGGGGCAAAAGAGACCGGATACAACGGGACAGCTCTCGTTACTGTGTTTGATGCCGAACGGACCAGAACAATGATTGTTACAATCAGAGAAAATGGTGCAATCATTTATAAAGGTGAGGCATCGGTCAAGAACGGTGAGGTCAATACCACATTTATCGTTCCCAAAGATATTGCGTACGAAAATAAGAAAGGACGCATGTCGCTTTATTTTTCAAATTCTACTGGCGATGGGCGAGGATATACCACCAATTTCATCGTTGGAGGGACGAACCAACAGTTTGTTCCCGATTCGTTGGGTCCGAAGATCTCAATTTATTTTGACAATACCTCGTTCCGTTCCGGTGATGTTGTCAACAGTAGTCCCACACTCATTGTCGAATTGAACGACAGTTCCGGAATCAATTCATCTGCAAATTCGATCGGTCACCGGCTTGAAGCATGGATCGACGGAAGTTCAAAGGCAATCGATCTCACCGAATCGTACAAAGGAAAGATCGATAGTTATCAATCCGGCGGCGCTGAATATCGCTTATCAAATCTTTCTCCCGGAGAGCACACGATAAAAGTCCGTGCGTGGGATGTGCATAATAATTCAGCAACCGCTGAAGCACAATTTTTTGTTTCAGCCGAAGAAGGCTTGTCTATCCACAATGTCTATAATTTTCCCAATCCGGTGAAGCGTGCGACAACATTTACGTTCCAACATAACCAGTTGGCAAACATAGATGTTAGCATAAAGATTTATACCGTCGCCGGGAGACTGATCCACTCCGTGGAACGATTTGGGTACAGCGACAGGTTCTTTAAAATGGACTGGGATACACGAGATCATGATGGAGACCTTGTAGGAAACGGGATTTATATTTACAGGGTTTCCGCAAAAACAACCGATGGGAAATATTCCAGCGAGGCGACCGGCACATTGTCCGTTGTGCGGTAAAGCACGTCTGGTATCAGAAGTGTTTATTAACTATATTTAAATGTAACAACTTGAGGAGTACAGTTCCATGAAACAGATGATAGGTGTGGCAGCGATCGCTGTCGTGTTGTTGGGAGTTGCACAATCTGTGCACGCACAAGCAGGTGCGTCAGCCGTACCGTTTTTAATGATCGCACCGAATTCCCGCGCAAGCGGAATGGGAGAAGGCGGAACAGGGTTGGCAGACGATGCTGCGTCAATGCATTGGAATCCTGCAGGACTCGCCTTCCAAACCGGGGGAGAGATCAGCATTACACATGCAAACTGGCTTCCGCAATTCGGACTCTCCGATCTCTTCTATGATTATTTCAACGTGAAGCAGGAGATGCCGGAATACGGCGGAACACTTGGTGCCAGTGTTACATACTTGAATTTGGGAAAGTTCATCGTTACCTCCGAAAAGAGCCCTGATCCGATCGGTGAATTCAAAGGATTTGAATTTGCCATTACGCTGGGATTTGGAACTCAAGTGACCGATGATTTTGCCATCGGAACAAATTTGCGATACATCAACAGCAGTCTTTCCCCCTTCGGAACGGGAAAAGAACAAGGTTCCGGTATTGCAAACACATTCAGTTTCGATCTCGGATTTTTGTATAAACCAAAATCGCTTATGATTCCTTTTGTTGAAGAGGATATCGGCGAAGCGTTCAGCGTGGGGGTGAATGTCTCGAACATCGGGCCGAAAGTGACGTACATCGACGCTGCGCAGGCAGATCCGCTGCCGACACAATTGCGGTTGGGATTCGGAATCGTTCCAATGAAGGACGATTACAACAGTTTGACCATTTCCCTCGATTTCAGCAAACTGCTGGTGTACCGCGATTCATCAGGTTCACATGAGCTGCCGAAATCGATCTGGACCTCGTTCACAAAAAATTCGTTCAATAGAAATCTGAGATTGACCAACACATCGGTGGGACTTGAATACTGGTACGACAAGAAAGTTGCAATCCGCTGGGGGCATTTCTTTGAAGACCCGATCAACGGCAACCGCAACTTTATGACGTTTGGCGCCGGACTTCGGTACGATATTTACGGACTCGATTTCAGTTACATTTCAGCAGAGGAAGATCACCCGCTTTCCGATACTCTCCGTTTCACATTCCTCATTCTGTGGGGAGGAATATTGTAATTGTCCCTTCGATACATGTCAGACTATACATAGTAATGAAATGGTCCGTGTATCGCTTTACAATTCGTCAACAGGGATATGTGGAAATATCCCTGCTTGATCATTCACTATGAAAAAAACTTTCGTCCTTCTTCTCACCATCCATTCGTTATTGTTTTCGCAGCGATTCTCCCATTCGCTTCATACAGGTGTCGTGCAGCAAAGGGTGACTGCGGCGGATGATACGTTGAACATCCTTGCCGTCATGGTACAATTTCAAACGGACACCGATGACCGATCATCGGGAAACGGCCAGTTCGATCTCGGCATTTCGGCAACGCCCATCATTGACGCACCGCCGCACGACTCCGCATACTTTGCCGATCACTTTGTCTTTGCGCAGAATTATTTCAGAAAAGCATCGAACGGAAAACAGCATATCAACGCGACCCTGCTCGGGACCGTTATTACACTTCCCAAGCAAATGAAAGACTATGCGCCGATCAGCGGAAATCTTCCTCTCGCGACGATGGTCGAAGAAGTGTGGAAAAAAGTTGATACGCTGAATCCCGGCTTCTCGTTCGCATCGTACGATCTTTTTGTTGTCCTGCACGCCGGCGTCGGCAAAGATGTCGATCTTCGTGCGGCATTAGGATACGACCCGACGCCGTACGACCTGCCGTCATTGTATTTCAATTTGAATGCATTGAAGAATCTCTTTGGAGCGTCGTTTGACGGCATCCCGGTTCAGAATTCCGGTTTCAGAATAAAGAACAGCGTTGTCCTTCCAGAGACTGAGGTGAGAAAAATTCCTTCCGTTGGCGGAGATTTTACTCTTAAATTGGGGCTCAACGGATTGCTTGTTGCAAGTATTGCCAG
>JACPGG010000201.1 GCA_016182545.1 Ignavibacteriales bacterium | reverse complement strand
GGAAACTGCTCTTGCTGATCTACACGCTCTGGAAGAACAACTCAACGTTTGATCCAAATTATAACTCTGTCTAAATCGCCGTACTGTTCTTTGAAATATTTCTTCTCGTTCTATTGACTTTTAACACAGTACCTTGTTAATCAATTGCTCGACCTGTCTAAGATCGAATCAGGCGGTATGAAATTGCAAAAACAAGTGCTGGATATTATTCAATTGGTAAAAGGGATCGCCGCATCGTTTGAATCGCTTGCGGTACGAAAAGGAATAACGTTCGAGATTAATACCTCTGAAGATTCGCTCATTGGCAACTTTGACCGTGATGCTGTGGAAAAGATCGTGACGAATCTTCTTTCCAATGCGTTTAAGTTTACGAGTGAAAGTGGAATAGTCTCGTTGTCATTGCGAGGAGTGTTTTCTACGACGAAGCAATCTGTGCGTGGGGAGGAGAATGTTCCTCTCACTAATGCCGATGTCATTCCTGCGCAAGCGGGAATCCATGAAATGAGTAAAGGAATAGATTCCCGACAAGAGCATTCGGGAATGACGAATTCTTTAGGTGCAAATCGTAATTCAATTGATAGTATTGAAATAACTGTCACCGACACCGGCATTGGCATTCCTTCAGACCAAATGGTTAAAATCTTCGACCGCTTCTATCAAATAGACGACACGCACACACGTGAACAGGAAGGAACCGGAATCGGCCTTTCGCTGACAAAGGAACTTGTTGAACTGCACGGAGGAGCGATTTCGGTTTCAAGTGAAATAAATAAAGGCAGCGCATTCACCGTTCAACTTCCGTTGGAATTTGATCCGGATGCAGCTGTTGAGGAAACCATAAGACGGAGTGCCCACCAAAAAGAAGGCGAGCGAGCCGTTCCGTCCTACACGGATATTGCAGAAACGATCGAGTCTGAAGCTGTTGCCGAATTCCACAGTTCACTTTCGCTTCTGCTTATTATAGAAGACAACGCAGATATGCGCAGATACATCCGCACAAATATTGAAAGTACATACCGAATTGAAGAAGCAGTGAACGGCGAAGAAGGCGTTGCAAAAGCGATCGAAACGGTTCCCGATCTCATCATCAGCGACGTGATGATGCCAAAGATGGATGGGTTTGAAGTATGCCGTACATTAAAAACAGATCAGCGCACAAGCCACATTCCGATCATCCTTCTCACGGCAAAGGCAGGTCAAGAACATAAAGTTGAGGGACTTGAAACGGGGGCGGATGATTATATGATAAAACCGTTCGATGCGAACGAGATGTTTGTTCGGGTGAAGAATCTTATCGATGTGCGTAGAACATTGCATGAGCATTATAAACGCGAATTGGTGGTTCAACCGGCGGGAGTACATGTTAATTCTGCTGATGAAAAATTTCTGAAGCATGTTTTTGTCACCATCGATAAGAACTTTTCTGATCCCGGTTTTGATATAGAAAGATTTGCAGAAGAATCCGCAATGAGCCGCGTGCAACTTCATCGGAAATTAAAAGCGATTTCCGGATACAGTCCCGGCGAATTCATACGCAATGTCCGTTTGCAGCGAGCGGCGGAACTGCTCAAAAAGCGTGCAGGGACAGTTTCAGAGATCGCGTATCAGGTCGGTTTCAATCATCTCTCCAATTTCGCCAAACTCTTTCACGAAAAGTACGGCGTGAATCCCTCGGAATACTCTTAACCTTGTCATGGTTTAGAAAACTATTCTTAGAACCTTGATAAGGTTTTACAGATTTCCATTCCTTTCTTCAAAAAACCTTCCAAATGTAACAAATCGGTTAAAGAATGTAACGCACGTGTTAGCGGACGGGCATCTCCGTTTTGTATGTTGGTGGCATGATAAGCCACTAGTACATTTACGTCTTTATAGTAAGGAGGACATATGAGTTGGGCAATTGCAAATATGTGGGAAGAAGAAAGAGCAAAAGATATTGCAAGAGATATTGCAAATATTCCAGGGATTTACTGCGGTCCGGCGGCTATTGTCTGGATTGCAGCGGTATGGAATTTAGATAAAGGAAAGACCTACGATTATAAGAACAGAATTAGAGATAAAAATTTATTTCCTGACGGTCCAAGAGCATTTAAGAGCAACAGCGATTTACCAGGAATTAGTGTTTATCAAAGTAGTTTAAATGAAATATTAAAGAGAGAAACGGATGACGAATTGCATTTGTCTGATGATAGTTATTACCGGTACGGTACTATTCACGATGAATTGGAAGCGCATGATATGCCTATTATCATTCGTATGATGTCTGGTGGCTTTCTAGACGGACTTCACTATGTTACATTATATAAATCAGAAAAAGATCGTCGTATAGTTAGGCCTGATAGGATTCAATTCTATTGGCAAGATAATGGTGTTTATGGAAAAAGAAATGGAGGCAATCCCGGATTGTATAAAGATCCATGGAGAAATATTGGATTAACGGGTTCTTTCAAATTTGGGTCGAAGAGAGTCGTAAAAACAAATTAAAAGTGAATTGTTATATCTTTCTAATTTAATTTGGATAGCATATAGAACAACCCAATTGGAGGTATAATGAAATCTCTGATTCGCGGTATCCTTCTCTTTTCTCTTTTCATCATTTTCTTGCCGTTGCATTCACTTCGCGCACAGTGGGTGCAAACCAGTTTAGACAGTGTTGAAGTTAGAACATTCGCTTTTAGCGGTATCAATCTCTTTGCCGGGACTGAAGGCGGAGTCTTTCTTTCTACCAACAACGGTACAACCTGGACTTTGGTCAATACCGGTTTAACGAGCACTTCAATCCGTTCTCTTACTGTTTCCGACACGAATATTTTTGCAGGGACACCAAGTGGCGGCGTTTTTCGCTCCACCAACAACGGCACAAGCTGGGGACCCGCACGAACCGGCTTGTCAGACCATACCGGATTGGGGTACTATTATATCAGTTCATTTGCTGTATCTGACACGAATCTATTTTCGGGAACTGATAACGGTGTCTTTCTTTCCACTAACAATGGCACAAACTGGACTAATACCGGTTTGGCCGGATTTTCTGTCCATGCTCTTGCGGTTTCTGGCACGAATCTCTTTGCCGGGACTGATAGCGGAGTCTTTCTCTCGACTAACAACGGCACAATCTGGACTATGGTCAATTCCGGATTGACAGTCACTTCCGTCAGTTGTTTTGCCATTATAAATACGAATTTTTTTGCGGGAACTGTTGGTGGTGTTGTTTTTCATTCCACCAACAACGGTACAAGCTGGGCTGTAGCGAGTAATATCTTTAATTCTACTGTAACGTCTTTTGCCGTCAGCGGCACGAATCTCTTTGCTGGCAAACAGCCCGGTATGGGCGTTCTTGAAACTACCGTTTTTCTTTCTACAGACAATGGCGCAAGCTGGACTCACCAGGGATTGGTTGCGATTGGTGTTAATATCCTTGCCGTCAACGGTACGCATCTCTTTGCGGGTACTAACAGCGCTGGCGTTTGGCGACGGCCGCTCTCGGAGATGATCACTGGAGTGAACGATCAAACGACTTCTCCTCCGTTTCAATTCGTCCTCGAGCAAAACTACCCCAACCCCTTTAATCCGAGTACGAAGATCAGATTCGCGGTTCCAGGTTTGAGTTTTGTGTTGCTCAAAGTATATAATTTGCTTGGGCAAGAAGTTGCAACGCTGGTGAATGAAGAAAAACGAGCGGGTAGTTATGAAGTGCAATGGAATGCGATTGGATTTTCGAGCGGGATTTATTTTTACAAATTGCGTTCAGGAAATTTTGTTGAAACAAAACGGATGTTGATGATAAAATGAATTGTAAATGTAGGGACGGTTGAAAAACCTTCTCTAATGCACGGATTGTCATCCGTGCCTACAAAAAAATTAGGAGACGCTATGAAACATATTCGCTGCGCAGTTTTCCTTTTCGTTCTCGCCCTTTGGATGATGTTGTCTTCAACTCAAGCACAGGTGGTTGATTCTCTATCCGCCATCCAAAAAATGAATGCGTACTGCGACTCGCTCATTGCTCATGGGGCTGATTCCGCCGTGGTGAAATGGCGATTTCCATTTTACGGAGCTAAAGAACCCTTCAAGAAAACCATTCTTCGTGAGATTCCGTTTGGTAATGAGCCTAGAAGTGTTCGCCTTCAAAATAAGTGGGCTGCAATTTATCCAAACATTCGCATCCACCCAAATGATGGTATGACACAAACAGAAATGTCCATAGCAACTCATCCTACCAATCCAGATATCGTCCTCGCGGGGTCAAATGCCGTTGACCCGACTCTGGCGATCCGCACGAAAGGATGGTATTACTCGACAAATGGCGGTGTAAGTTGGGCTGGATCAGATACTCTTCCTACACAGGACGTGAGCACTTACACGAGTGACCCCGTGGTAGCAATTGACTGGGATGGCAATTTATTCCTTAATGGCGTACGGTATAGTCCACTGAGCGCTATTTTCGTAGCGAAATCGGAGAACGACGGAAGCTCCTGGAATCAAGTTAATGTCGTAGACAAAAATACTGGAGATGCTTATGATAAGAACTATCTCACTATCGACATCAATGAAAATAGCTCCTATAAGAACTATGTCTTTACCGCATTTCACTTTTGGACACAAAACAGTTGCGCATATCCAGCGCCCACTATTTTTTCCCGTTCGACAGATCGAGGTGTATCGTTTTCGGCTCCAATCACAATCAGCGGTTCGATTGGCAATCACACAATTGGAGTTAACGTGGCAGTCGGTCCAAATGGTGAGGTTTATTCAACGTGGACAGGCTATGCAGATTGGTGCGCACAAAGCGGCGTCCTTCTGGGATTCAATCGTTCGTTCGATGGAGGGGCGAGCTGGGAATCGGCGAAAAAAATTCGTGATGTTAATGGCATTGCTACTCTCAACAAAGGTGGAAACTCAATTTTTGCTCATAGTTTTCCTTCAATGGCAGTTGATCGAAGCAACAGTCCGCGACGAGGATGGATATATGTTGTTTACCCGGAAAAAGCTCCAACAACTCCCGACATTTTTCTGATCTGTTCCACTGATAGCGGGGCGTCATGGAGTAAGCCGAAAAAGGTGAATCAAGATAGTAGCAATAACGACCAGTTTCATCCTTGGATTAGTGTTGATCCGGCAACCGGCGCTCTCTATGTTGTTTATTATGACAGCCGTAATTTCACGGGGAATGATTCAGCGCAGGTTTATATCTCCGCGTCATTCGATGGAGGCGAAACGTTCGGAGATGTTCTTATGAGTGATGTTCCTTTCCTTCCAAAAGCAATTGTACCGGGAGTTCAGTATATGGGCGATTACATCGGAATATCGGCGCTGGAAGGTGTTGTTTGGTCCTGCTGGAATGATGACAGAACTGGTATTCATCAGGCATACGCTTCGCGCATGGTGTTTCCTCCAACATCGGTTACTGTACTTCCCAGTACAATACCTAACGCATTCGCGCTCCACCAAAACTACCCCAACCCGTTCAACCCGAGCACAAAAATACGGTTCGTGGTTCCGGTTTTTGGGTTTGTATCGTTGAAAGTTTATGATTTGCTCGGACGAGAAGTTGCGACGCTGGTGAAAGAAGAAAAACGAGCAGGTAGTTATGAGGTGCAATGGAATGCGATTGGATTTTCGAGCGGGATTTATTTTTACAAATTGCAGAGTGGAAATTTTGTTGAAATAAAACGAATGGTGATGATAAAATGATGCCATCATTATATTAAAAATTACCTCTCTTTTTACTCCGGTCGTGCGGAACTGTTGATGGTTCAAGTGAAGCCAAAGGGATTGACGATTTGATCGAGGATTTTGAGCAGGCGTTAAAGAAGATATAGTTATCTTCGCTTATCCTTTTTCGTAAATTCTTTTATTGCACGTCCCAAACGTTTTTCTTTTGCTTTGCGCTCCTGCTGCTTTGTAATGTCGGTTTTTGACGCGACAAACTCCGCCTCTTTTTTCAGTTTAATGTAGCTTTCAAATCGCTTCGTCTCCAATCGTCCTTCCTGTACAGCGAGTTGCACGGCACAGTCAGGTTCATGAATATGCGTGCAGTCGGTGAATTTACATTCGACTGCAAGTGCGGCGATCTCCGGAAATATTTCGTCGAGACTACCCGACACATCCCACAAACCCAATTCTCTCATTCCCGGCGTATCGATGACAAATCCGCCCCCCTCTATTGGGACCAACTGTCTGTGCGTTGTCGTGTGGCGTCCTCGCGAATCTTCTTCCCTTACTTCGTTCGTCGCCAACAGTTCTTTCCCAACCAGCCGGTTGATCAACGTCGATTTCCCGACTCCTGATGAACCGACAAAACAGACCGTCGTATTTGGTGATATCAGTTGTTTGATCTCGTCGATGTGAGAAAGTGTTTTTGCGCTGTAGGCAATGGTCTGAATTCCCGGCGATATGGCATGCACCTCCTCGATCTTGGTCTTCAGTTCTTCATCCGTGATCAGATCTGTTTTACTGAGAAGTACGACCGGCGATGCTCCGCTTTCTTTTGCCACCACAAGGAATCGTTCAAGGCGACGGATGTTGTAGTTGTGGTCGAGAGATTGGATGATGAAGACGATATCAATATTCGCAGCAATGACCTGTTCTTTGAATTCCCTGCCGGAGCTCTTTCGTGAGATGCATGTTTTCCTCGGGAGGACATGATGGATGATGGCGTTGGAATTCTCGAAATGTTGTACGGCGACCCAATCACCGACCGCAGGGAAATCTCTTCGTGATTCAGCGGCGAACATCAACCGCCCGGTCACTTCAGCGTTGATGACATTCCCACTGAGCAGAATGGTGTACATCTCTTTGTGTTCCGATGCCACGCGGGCGATGAGAAAATCTTCATCGATGTATCGCTGTCGATCTTTTTCGAAATCGGATTCCATTCAATCCACGATCGCGGTTGCTTCGATTTCAATCAAATAGTCGGGGGAGATAAGGCGGGAAACTTCGACCATAGTTGTGCACGGTTTGATCGTGCCGAAAAACTCACCGTGCGCTTTGCCGTACAATTCCCATTTGGAAATATCGGTGACGAACATGCGGGTACGCACAACATCATGAAGCGTTGCGCCGGCGCGGTGCAGTACTGTTTCTATTTTTTGAATGATGAACGTAGTCTGTTCATATGGGTTTTCTTTACCGACAACAGCGCCGTTGTCATCGACTGCCACCGTACCGGTCACTTCGATAACATTTCCGACACGGACGGCTCGGGAATATCCGACGATGTCTTCCCACGAAGCGCCGCTGGCATAATTTATGCGTTTGTTATTCATGTAAAATGGTCAATCTAAAAGATAAATCGTGAACATTGATGGCAGATTTGTAGCTACAGGTATTATACAAATGTCACCGGATTTTGTGTGCCATCCTGTATGCCGTAATATACTATAGTAAAAGATTTAATGGTGAAAATTTATACAGTTGAATTTTCCCTCTTATTAAATGGTTTTTTTACCCAATTTTGCACTAAAATATTGAATTCAAATAAAAGAGTATAAATTCTTATTGACAATGAATAAATCATCCATTAACATTCGTGCGTTAGCGCTTTCGTTGTTGATACTGACTTATGTTTTCCTCCTCAAATATAAGGAAGCAAATATGTTACGAAGGTTACCATCCGCTTTATCACATACGTACATATCCGCAAATTTTTATTTCAACCAGATCAGAGATTTACAACGTTACGTTTCGGACACAGCAGCATTCTTTGTTTATCAAAAGTTTCCCTAATCATCTGGATGTAACGACCGGGTGGATTAATCATTGGATCCGAAAAATTGTTTGATATACGCACAACAACATGTCGTATATCGAATTATAGTTGTGTTAAAATTCATATCACAAATACCATAGAGAGGGTCTCACAATGAAGAACAATCGTCGCAGAGTGGGCTATGTCGGCATCATACTGCTGATGTTGGCATCAACTGTTTTTTCCCAGGTGACAACGAGGGGAAAGATTCAAGGGAGGGTCATAGATCAAGCGAGCGGTGATCCGCTTGTTGGGGCAATTATACAAATTGTAGAACAATCAACTCTTGGTGCGGTTACCAACGCCGAAGGTGAATATTTCATTATTAATGTTCCGGTCGGTACGTATTCGGTCAAAGCAACATTGATCGGGTACCGAGGTGTCATCACTGAAAACGTTGTGGTGAGTGCCGGTTATAATACGATTCAAAATTTTAGCCTAACCTCGGAATCTGTTGAGATGACCGAAGTTGTCGTACGCGCAGAACGACCCCTTGTACAGCGCGACCAAACAAACACAACAGCAGTAATAAAGGCAGATGAGATTCGCAACCTTCCGTTGCGTGGAGTTGAGGGAGTAGTGTCAATACAGGCAGGTGTTGTGACAGGTCGCGGGACCGATAACAATACTTTTTATACGCGCGGAGGCAGAGCAAACGAGACAGTTTTATATGTGGATGGATTTGAGCAAAATAATCTTCTTACAGGTGAAGCCACTGTCATTCTAAGTCAATCTTCGATTGAAGAAGTCCAAATACAAACCGGAGGTTTTACGGCTGAATATGGACGCGCGCAATCTGGCGTTCAATCCGTTGTCACAAAAGAACCGACTGCAATTTACAAAGCCAATTTGGAAGCTGAATCGGATTTCTTTTTTGGTAACAATTCACGTGGTTATAACATCTATAATGTGTCTGTTAACGGACCTGTGATTCCCGGATATGAACCATTAACATTCTTTGCATCCGCTGAAATCAGAAATCTGGCAACCGCACGTGGAACGCAAGGGACAGTGGGAAATATTATCAGCGGCAATAAAATGGTGAATTGGGATAAAGGTTATCTTCCTAACGATCGAAATGATGGATATACATTGCAGGGTAAAGTGAGTTATAGATTTTCTTCGACGGCAAGGTTAAGATTGAATTTTTCCAATTCTAACCTGGAGAAACAAACCTATTTTGACATTTTAAAATACAATCTTGATCACAATTGGTGGGATAAGGATAATAACACGACCGTCTCCGGGTTGTTCAGCTACACCTTCGACCAATCTACCTACGCAGAGCTAAGTGCCGCATATTTTGATGCGCGTCATTTTAGCGGCGACGGGGTATTCCGAAGTGACTTCAACAAGTATAGTTCTGTAGGAAGCGACAACCCCCGTAACCTGTACGATCCGGCACGCGGCGGTTATTTCTTTCCGGCTGGATGGAATAGGTTTCAAGGGACAACGTCGGATACAGCCGGACTTGATGCATACCTCTCCGCGAATAATCTTAAACAGTACTACATCGCGGCAGACAGATATGATCCGTACGGACTCTATTTTGCTCCGGGGTATGCGCGCAGATTTTATCAAACATACCATGCGCAATATATCAACCCGAAATTCAACATCGTAAGTCAGATCGATGGGCACAACCAGATCAAAATCGGCGCCGAGTACCGGTACCATACGCTTGCATACTACGAAAACAATGAAGCAAACCGCGGTATCAATGCTAACCTTATCAATGCATTTGGATACACAAAATCTGCAAAAGAATCTGAAAAGGGGGAAGGAGGACTCCTTGACGGTGTGCGGCATCCTTGGGATATAGCAGTTTTCGCTCAAGACAAAATTGAAGCGGAAGGGTTGGTTGTCAATGCAGGAATTCGGTTTGACTTTTTCAATGCAAACACAAAGACGTTGAAAGATGAACGTGATCCACTCGGCGCAAACCAGGTTCCTTCGGGTGACCCGCGCGCCCGTACTGCCGATCCCAGCGATTTCACTGAAACAAAAACGGAAAGTCAGATCAGTCCTCGTTTGGGTATCGCCTTCCCCATTACTGAGAAAACTGTTTTTCATTTTAATTACGGAAGATTCTTCCAGCAGTCGAACTTGACCGATTTATATTATGGAACAGATTTCATTGAGTTCAAAGCATACAATGGTTCGCCGGCGATTTCCGTCCAAAACCCAAACCTGAAGCCGGAAGAAACGACCTCCTACGAAGTTGGAATTACAAATCAGATCGGAAGCAATATGCGGTTGACTGCGACGGCGTACTATAAAGACACGAAAAATAAAGTCAATGTCCGCTATACGGGAACAACTGCCCCGGGCGGTGCTGCCCTCTACTTAGTGACAAACCTGGATTATGGTACCATTAAAGGTATCGATCTCTCGATTGAAGCACGACGCGTTGGTATTGTTTCAGGGCGTCTTGCATACAGTTTGGCATATGCCGAAGGAACCGGATCGGCGAGCCGTGAGAACT
>JACPGG010000023.1 GCA_016182545.1 Ignavibacteriales bacterium | reverse complement strand
TGTCCGCTACGGCAGGTTTGTTTTCGGCACCCGGCTGAGCGGCAACCGCACCTGCATTCGGTGCAGGCATCATCACCTGATGCTGAACGGGAGGCATATACATCGGCATACCGCCGACGTGCGGCGCTGATTTTGTTATGCGGATCTTATGTCCCTTTTCCTCCACCTCGATCTCATTGACGGCACTCTTCTCAAGCAATTCCAACAACTGCTTCACATATTTGAGGTCCATTGATTCTCCGTTGTAATGGATAAAATGAGGAGTGACTTATTGTTTGACACGTTCTTGATATTGACCCGTGCGCACATCAACTTTGATCATGTCGCCTTCATTGATAAAGAGAGGGACATTGACCATGGCTCCGGTTTCGACCTTTGCGGGTTTTACGGCTCCTGTCGCAGTATCACCTTTGACGCCGGGAACGGTTTCGACAACCTTCAAATTAACGTTGAATGGAAGATCGGCACCGACGACCGAGCTGCCGTCGAACATCAACTCGACGATCTCCCCTTCTTTCAGATACTTTGCTCCAACGCCAAGCACAACTTCATCGACCGGGATCTGATCGTACGTCTGCTGATCCATAAAATTGTAACTCTGTCCGTCATGATAGACGTACGAATATTTTTTCCGCTCTACTCTCACCACTTCAATTTCTTCGCCGGAACGGAAACGCGTCTCTGTGATCTTACCGCTCTTCACACTGCGCATCTTTACTTGATAGAATGCTCTGAGATTACCCGGAGTACGATGTTGATTCTCTTCCACCATGTGTAGATCGTTGTTGAAGCGAATGAAGATACCATTTTTCAAATCTGCTGTTGTTGCCATAAAAACCTGGAAAATCCTTTACTTTTAGAGAAAATTACTTGATTTTGTTATCAAAAGCGGAACAAATATAGCCAGAAACGGCTACATAATCAAGGAATGTTTGTTTATGCAGAAGGTCAGTAGTCAGAAGTCAGATTTCAGAGTTTTGAAGAGTTGCAGGTTTAGCGTTTGGAATTTAGGGTTTAGAATTTTGTCCGTAATTTGTTCTTTGTATTTGGGAATTTGCTCCATCAGTTGTTCTTCAACTCCATCCAAACCGTACGACCGGGCATTAGTAACCACATATGCTGAATTGACACTTCTCTATGAAAAAGAAAAAATGACGAACAAGGTCGTCGACTCTCTCTATCAAATAAAGGTGAAGGATTTTTTTGTTCAGAAAGGACTCCAACAGGAAACATTCAAGGAGGTGATCGACGATTTATCACAGCATCCCGAGGCATGGAAGATGTTCATTCAAGATGTAACGACGGCGATGGATAGTTTGAAAAGAAGCACTCGGTAGTCGGCAAACAGTTGTCAGATTTAGATATTTCTATCCCACTTCCCCCATCACGAAAGGTTTTTCCTTTTTCGTTTTCAATATCCCAACTACTTTGTCCACATTCTTTTTATCGACGACAAAGATCAACCCGACGCCAAGGTTGAATGTTCGCGTCATGTCGTATTCAGGTACCTGCCCTACTGATTGGATCAAATCATAAATGTACGGACGCTGCCAGGCAAACCAATCGATCTTGAGCGACAATCCTTTTGGAATAATGCGCATCGTATTGCCAATAATTCCGCCGCCGGTAATGTGCGACATTCCCTTCACGAGATTTTTAGTCGTCAGCGCTTGAATCGGAGTAAGGTACGAACGATGAACCGCCAAGAGAGCCTCGCCGAGTGTGCCGTTGAGATCTGCGAATTTCTTTTTGAGGGAAAACTTTGGGAGTAAGACATGACGAGCAAGAGAATATCCGTTCGTGTGAAGCCCCGTTGAAGGCAATCCGATCAACACATCACCTTTTTTGATCGACTTCCCGTTTACAACATTCTTTTTATCCACCACGCCGACGATGGTTCCGGCAATATCAAATTCTCCGGCAGGATAAAAGCCGGGCATCTCTGCCGTTTCGCCGCCAATGATCGAACAACTATTCTCTTTACATGCTTTTGCAAAACCTCCGATGACGTCGGCGGCAACGGACGGAGTAAGTTTGCCGGTCGCAAAATAATCCATAAAATAAAGAGGCGATGCGCCGCAGACTGCAATATCATTCACGCAATGATTGACGAGATCCTGCCCGACAGTATTGTACCGTTTCATCATGAATGCAATTTTCAATTTCGTTCCGACACCGTCCACGCTCGATACAAGTACGGGATTTTTAATTTTTGGAAATTTTGCCTCGTAAAAAGCGCCGAACATTCCGATATCGGTCAAAACGTTCTTCGTAAACGTCGAGCGGACACTCTTTTTAATGCGGTGGACAACTTCTTCGCCGGCATCAATACTGACGCCTGCTTTTTTGTACGTACTAGCCACAAATTTTCCTTTCTGCTGAGAACTGCGAACAAATTTAATGAAAAATGCTTTGCTTTCATAGTTATTTCAATTCTCAGCGACTTTTTCTATATTCTTTATACATATGAAATATGCCACGCTACTGCCGTCGAATAAAAAAATCCCCATCAATACCATCTTTTGTGTCGGACAAAATTATGCCGAGCATGCAAAAGAGATGGGAGGAACTGTTGCCTCAACGCCGGTGATCTTTTTGAAACCATCGAACGCCGTCATTGAAAATGGAACACCGATCCTCCTTCCAAAATTATCGAACAACGTTCATCACGAAGTTGAGTTGACCGTGCTGGTCGGAAAAAGAGGAAGGAATATTTCAAAAGCAGATGCGATGGCGCACGTTGCCGGTTACGGTGTGGGATTAGATATGACGATGCGCGACGTACAACTTGAGGCAAAGAAATCCGGAAACCCGTGGAGTATTGCAAAAGGATTTTTCACTTCCGCCCCGCTTTCTCCATTTATTGAAGCGGCGAACATCCCTGATCCTCATCAACTGAACATTTCATTGAAAGTGAACGGAACGGAGCGGCAAAGAACGAATACTTCAAAGATGAATTTCAAGGTTGATGACTTGATCGTTTTTCTGTCATCTGTCTTCTCGTTGGAAGAAGGTGACATTATCTATACCGGTACTCCGGAAGGAGTGGCGCAGGTGGTTGCCGGTGATGTGCTTGAAGCGGAGATTCTTACTGTCGGTACATTAACACATACTGTAGTTTAAAGGAAACAACTTTGCACGGCTTACTCTACGACATCGGCATCGCTGTCATTGCCTCTACTGTTATCGGATTCATCACCCACAAGTTAAAGCAGCCAATCATCCTCGGTTATTTGATAACGGGAGCGTTGGTAGGTCCGCAGATCGGATTCGGACTCATCACAGAAGCTGACAGCATTGAGATCATTTCCGAGATCGGATTGATCCTGCTGTTGTTCATCATCGGATTGGAGATGAACCCGCAGAAGCTGATCTCCTCCGGAAAGCAATTGATCGTCACCGGGATCGGGCAATTTGTTTTATGTGTGCTCCTCGGTATAGGATTTTTCTCCCTGTTCAATTACAGTTTTTCCGGTGAACATCTCGAAGGATTGTATCTCGCACTTCTTTGCGGATTAAGCAGTACTGCTATCGTCGTAAAAATTCTGTACGACAAATTCGAATCGGACACGCTCCATGGAAGAATTACTCTCGGTGTTCTCATTATCCAGGATGTCTGGGCAATTCTGCTGCTGGCGATTCAACCTAATCTTGCAAACCCGTACATCCCGGCGATCGTGCTTGCAATTGTCAAGACCGTCTTTCTTGTGGTTGCAGGATTGCTGTTCAGCAGATACGTATTGAAGTATGTGTTCGAAAGCATCGTGAACGCACCCGAAATGGTCGTTGATTGCGGGAGTTTCAATATCCACATTCCCGTACAGCATTCATGTAACGGCGAAAACGCTTCCGCTGCGCGATTTCTTCCTGACGCTGTTTTTCATTTCTCTCGGGATGAAGATGGTGATGCCGACAAACGAGATAGCGATCATGGCATCGATCATTGTGTTGTTTATATTCGTCTCCCGGTTTGCGACAGTGTATCCGTTGATAAAATTGACCGGCGGCGGAACAAGAACAGGATTCATTACAAGCCTGAACCTTGCACAGATCAGCGAATTCTCCCTCGTGATCGCGGCGTTGGGAATCGGATACGGCCATGTGCAGGAAAATCTTGTTGCATTGTTGATCTACGCAATGGCGTTCAGTTCCATTGTCTCATCGTATGCGATCAAGTATAATCACCAAGTGTTCGTTTTTTATAACCGTGTCATTGACCATCTGGGATTAAAACCAAAAAGCGAATCCTTTTCCGAAAACGAACAGAACGGCGAGCACACGATCGTCATACTCGGATTCCATCGCGCTGCCCGCGCATTGACAAATAAAATAAAGGAACACAATCCTTCCATACTCGAAAAGATCCTTGTGGTGGATTACAATACGGAAATACTCAAAGAGGTCCGTCGGGAGGGGATGGCGGG
>JACPGG010000192.1 GCA_016182545.1 Ignavibacteriales bacterium | reverse complement strand
TCCTTCATTCGCTCCTTGCAACAGAGGTCTTTCACAGCCCGTATAAAATCCGCGAGCCGTTTATCCTCTTCATCGGACCGTTGCTTTCGTTGTACATCTATGAATTGACAGGAGTCAGAAAAATTGCCCGGAAAGATTTTCTCCATTTCCTCCCCTTTGTACTTCTGATTTCGTCGATGCTGCCGGTGTGGACAAGATCTTCAACGCCGTACGCAGAATTTCTTAACAGGAACGGGCTTACGATCAGCAAAATAATCTGGACACTGATTGTCTTCCAGTTCGGCTATTATTGGGTGCGCATCCTTTCCGTTCTGCATAAACACAGAATTGCCGTCGAATCCGAATTTTCCAATCTTGAGGGAAAAACTCTTTCGTGGGTGAAATTTTTTCTTCATGTCTTCGGGATTTTCCTCTTGCTGCTCGTTCTGACGGTCGTCATCGCATTCCATACCGAGCATTACGATGCTATTGACACTATTGTTTGTTTTGGACTTTCTTGCGCAATTTTTGCTTTGGGGCATAACGGATTGTTTCAGGAAGAAATCTTCTCGGTTGCTGTTGTTCAAGAAGAACAACTTCGAGCACCGCGCATAAATAAGGGACCGGCGCAAGCACCGGCACAAAACAATGATCTTCTGCAAAAGCTGACAACGCATCTCGAAACAGCGAAGCCATATCTGAATGAATCATTGACCCTCACCGAACTCGCAACACAGCTTGGCATGCCCCGCAACCAACTTTCGGCGCTCATCAACAATGCGACCGGTGAAAATTTTTATACATTCATTAACAAATACAGGGTAGAGGAAGTAAAAAGATTGCTTGCCGATCCCAAGAACATGAGTTTCACCATTTTAACGCTGGCTCACGATGCGGGCTTCTCCTCAAAGTCCGCTTTCCAGGCAGTCTTTAAGAAATTCACAGGTCTCACGCCAACNNNNTTTGAAATTCTCCGGAAAAGTTGTAGTCCGAAAAGATACTCTAGGACTTCTTTTCCTTCCAGCCACCGTATCTTTGTATCAAAAAAGTCATCACCAAATATCCATATCACTACATGAAAAAAATTCTTTTTGCATCAATCGCCATAACGTTCATTGCCGGGGCATCATATATGCTTGTTGCGTTCAGCACTGATCAGCAAGATGATGAATCCGAACAACCATTCGTTGTAGTTCAGCGGAAGGACATCAGCCAATCCATTATTGCGACCGGTATTATTAAGCCGAAGGTCGGTGCGGAAGTGAAGGTCGGCGCACAGGTCTCCGGTGTCGTGAAAAATCTATTCGTAAAAACAGGCTCCAGAGTAAAAATGAACGACCTATTGGCTGTTATCGACCCGCGGATATATCAATCCCAAAAAGATAAAATGCTTGCGCTGAGAGAAATCGCGGCGGCGGAAAAAAAATATGCAGAAATCGAAGTGAACCGTCAGAGAACTCTGTTTGAACAACAGGCAATCTCGCTTCAGCAATTTGAAACAGCCTCGCAGCGGTTCGAACTAGCCGACGCCAGATTGAAACAAGCCGGCGCCGAGTATGAATATGCCGATCTGCAGCTCGGCTATACAAAAATATTCTCGCCGATCAAAGGTGTTGTCGCTTCCATTTCCACACAGGAAGGAGAAACAGTGGCAGCCGGATTCGTATCGCCGACATTCGTCACCATCATAGACTTGGATCAACTCGAGTTGTGGACGTACGTGGATGAAACGGATATCGGCAGGATACAAAAAGGACAGAGCGTGTCTTTCACGGTGGATACGTATCCCGGTGAATCGTTCGAAGGAACGGTCGAAACAATTTACCCCAAAGCGGAGATACAGAACAACGTCGTAAATTATGTTGCGGTCGTAAAAATTACGTCGCAGCACGATAAAATTCTTCGCCCGGAAATGACGGCGACCGTACAAACCTTCACCCGGCGCAAAGAACACGCGCTCGCCATTCCGAAGAATGCAGTACAAACAGAAAACGACAGAATGTTCGTCACCATACTGTCGAATGGAAAAGCGGAACGGCGATATATCTCCACGGGCATCAGCGACAAAAAATATTACGAGGTGCTGTCAGGTGTCAACGAAAAAGAAAAAGTAATACTCAAATAAACACATCCAAGGGAACAGTATGATCTCGATCTCGAATCTTTCCAAAACATATAAAAAAGAAAACGCACAGCCGGTCTTTGCCGTGCAGAATATAACGCTGCATATCGAACGGGGCGATTTCACGGCTATTGTGGGACCATCGGGCTCTGGAAAATCAACGCTGATGAATATTCTCGGTTTGCTCGATGTTCCCGATTCAGGAAGTTATCAGTTCGAAGGAAAAGAAGTCTCCTTAATGACAATTGATGAACTTGCCGACATACGGAACAGTAACATCGGGTTTGTGTTTCAGCAATTCCACCTTCTTCCAAAAATAAGCGCAAAAGAAAATGTCGAGTTGCCGCTGATTTATTCCAACAGAACAAACATCGGCGGCATGGCGGAAAACGTACTGGCACAAGTGGGCTTGAAAGAGAGAATGCATCACACGTCGGCGGAACTTTCCGGCGGACAGCAGCAGCGTGTCGCCATCGCTCGCGCGTTGGTGAATGATCCGGATATCCTGTTAGCCGATGAACCGACAGGCAATCTCGATTCGGAATCGGGGACGGAGATCATTAATATTTTCAAGCAACTCCATTCCAGCGGTAAAACGATCATTCTCATCACCCACGATATGAACATCGCTTCCCATGCACAGAAGATTTTGAAGATCGTTGATGGAAAACTGTTGAACCATACAGCCGTTTCATGATTCAAGTTTCAGGTTTCATGTAACAGATTTTAAAATAAAATTCCGACACCATGAAACTTACATACCAACGTTGAAATATTCCCGGAGAAACCCATGGTAAAAATAAGAGTAGTACAAAGCGGCTTTCGCACCGCATGGACGCACAAGGTGCGCGCTCTTTTTATGATCCTCAGTATCATGATCGGCATTGCTGCGCTGACCATCATTATTTCTCTCGGTAAAGGAACCGAAGAAAAAATCATGGCACAAGTACGGAAATTCTTTAGCCCGAAAACGGTCATGGTTGTTTCCGGCGGCGGAAGAATGGAACCGAACCGCCCTGTGAGTTTTTCCGGCAACTTGAAACTCGATGACGTGGAGGAAATCATCCGGCAGATCGGAGACATTACCGATTTTGATGCGATCCTGCCTGTGCCCGGAAAAGAAGCGCAAGCCAACGGAAATAATACGCTTGTTGATATTGTCGGACACACCCCTGCCGCGGAAATTGTGCACAACCTTGTTGTTACCGAAGGAAGGTTTTTCGGTGAAGCAGAAAACAGAACGCTCGCGCGAGTCGCTGTTATTACGCCTCGCGCCCGGGAAAGATTGTTCGGGACTTCAAATCCGATCGCTCAGACGATACGAATTGACAATGTTCCCTTTCAAGTCATCGGTGTAATCGGACCGAGGGGAATGGACCCGCACGGAACCGACAAAGACAATGAAATTCTCATTCCTTTGAACACTGTCTTGCGGCGTGTTGCTAATGTTGATTATGTGATGCTTGCCAAATTTCTGGTGCATGATGAACGCCGAACAATTCCTGCGGCTGAGCAGATAAAGAGCATCCTGCGTGAACGCCATTCCATCAACCCAAGCGAAGAGAACGACTTTCAGGTCATCACGCCGGTGAGAGTAAAAGAGCTGATCGATAACGCAACGCGCACATTCAACCTGTATCTTCCTCTCCTTGCGTTTGTCGCACTGCTCGTCGGCAGCATTGTCGTGGTCAATCTCATGTTGATTTCCGTGAACGAACGTGTCAAAGAGATCGGTCTGCGGAAAGCGGTCGGCGCACGATCGAACGATATTGCCGTGCAGTTCTTAATCGAAGCATCGTCGGTTACCATTGTCAGCGGTGCAGCAGGAATCGGTATCGGAATTCTGCTGCTGACGCAAATCGCAAAATACATGAATGTGCCGTTTACGATCTCCTGGAGCGCCGTACTCATTTGTTCCGTTGTTTCGATCATCATAGGAATTGCTGCGGGATATTTTCCTGCAAAGAAGGCAGCTGGTTTATCCCCAATCGAATCGCTTCGGTAGAACACCATGAAAGCGTTGCGAATCATAAAATCAGTCCGGCGGATCTTATTCTTGAATCCGCTGCGTGTCACCTTGTCGCTGGCAGGAATCGCTATCGGTATTGCTTCTGTTATCATCATTGTGGCTCTTGGCGAAGGAGCGCGGAGCAACATGCTGTCGCAAATAGAAGCGATGGGAAGCAACGTCATCACCATCGATGCTGGTCTTGTCAAAGAAGTGACCGGACGAAGACGCCAGGCAAGTAAAGTAACAACGCTGAAAGAAAACGATGCTGCGGCAATTTCCGACGAATGCCGCTCCGTCACGGCGGTTGCGCCGACACAGGAGCAGACGCTGGTGATAAAATATGAAAATGGATCGGCCACCGGCAGAATTATCGGAACATCTCCTGCATTTCCCGAAATACGGAATTTCTCCATTGCTTCGGGACGATTTTTTTCCGACGAAGACAACAAACTCTCTCGCCGCTTTGCGGTCATCGGACACAAATTCGTAGAGTATTTATTCAGGAATACCGATCCTGTCGGTGAAACGATAAAAATAAACAACATCCCGTTTGAAGTAATTGGAGTGCTGAAGCCCAAAGGATTGAGTTATGATGGCGCGAACGAGGACGACATGATTTTTATTCCGTTAAATACCGGCTTGCGCAGAGTGTTCAATATCGATTATCTGAAAAACATCTACGTGCAAGTGAAGAACAACGAGGAAATACCTGCTGCTGAACGAGAACTGCGATCGGTTCTGAGAACTCGGCACCGGCTGCAAGTTCGCAATAAAGAGGATGATTTTACCATTCAAAATGTCTACACGGTACTACAAGCAGAAAATGAAACAAACGCATCGTTTACCGGATTGATCACCGGGGTCGCCGCGTTATCGCTGCTTGTGGGGGGAGTCGGCATTCTGGCGACTATGCTTCTATCGGTAAAAGAGCGGAGACCGGAAATCGGTTTGCGTATGGCTATCGGTGCCAGAACCAACGATATCTTGTTTCAATTTCTTTCTGAATCTGTCATCTTAAGTGTGGCGGGCGGTGCGGTCGGAATTCTTACCGGAACAGCCGGCGCCTTTTTGCTTGGCATGCTGACTGATTTCGCAATCCGTGTTTCGAGCACTGCGGCTTTACTCTCTGTATGTATTTCCGTTGCCATCGGAGTTTTCTTCGGTGCCTATCCCGCACAAAGAGCAAGCCGGATTGAACCGATCAAGGCATTGAAATTATAGATCATCAGAACTTAACAAGAGTAAGGCTCATACGATGCTCAATTGCAGAATGATTTTAGTTCTTTCCATACTTTTTGTGACAACGCTCTTTGCTGAACAGCCGACAGGTACATTGACAATCCGCACTCAACATTTTTTGAATGATGGCGGGAGTGCCGTTGTCAATCTGTTCCGCGAACATGATGAGATACCGAAAAAGCCGTGGAGAATTGAGAAAGGAAACATTGTTGATGGCGCATCAACCATCATTTTTGAGAATGTTCCGTACGGTGCGTACGCCGTAATCGTCTTTCACGATGAAAACTCGAACGGAATATTGGATCACACACTTTTCTTACCCGCCGAGCCGATGGGATTTTCGAATGAATGGGAGTTGACGCTGTTTTCCGGCATGCCGAGTTTTGAAAAGTTGCGGTTCAGATTCACCGAACAAAGTGCGGAGATAGTGATCGCCGTCGGAGAATAGGTCTCGGTCTGCTACATCTCAAATTTTTCCAGCCGCTCCGGAATATTTACCTGTTTGAACTTTTTCTCCCGTAACGATGCAGAAAATTTCTCCGCTTGGTCTGCATCCCCGTGAACCAAAAAAATATTGTTCAACACACTGTTGTCAAAATTCTGCACGTAGTGGAGTAATTCGTTCTTATCCGCATGCGCGCTGAACGAGTTCATGACCGCCACTTCGCAGTTCAATTTTTTCACTTCGCCAAAGATCGATACTTCGGGATTTTTCTCGACGATGCGTCTGCCGAGCGTATGTTCCGCCTGATATCCGACGATCATTACAGTGTTTTTTGGATCTTCAATGTTGTTGCGTAGGTGGTGAACGATGCGTCCCGCTTCGCACATTCCCGATGCAGCGATGATCATGCAGGGATCGGTCCGCTCATTCAGTTTCTTTGACTCTTCAACGTCACGGATGTAGCGCAAGCGGTCAAAACCGAAGACATCGTTATCCTGTTTCATGATCGCCAGCGTCTCTTCGTCAAAGCATTCCGTGTGTTTGCGGAAGACTTCGGTCGCATTTGTAGACAGAGGGCTGTCGACAAATACCGGTATATCGGGAAGTTTCCCTTCATTCTTGAGATTGTTCATCTGGTAAACGATATCCTGCGTCCGTCCCACGCTGAATGACGGGATGATGATCTTGCCGCCGCGATCGACAGTACGCTTCACCACGTCAAGAAATTTGCCCGGTGCTTCGGTCGGTGGCGGATGCACTCTCCCTCCGTATGTGCTTTCGCAGATCAATGCGTCGACATTTCCCATGAATTCCGGATCGCGCAGTATCGGCATGTCCGGTCTGCCGACGTCGCCGGAAAATCCAAAATGTTTCTCTCTTCCCTTTGCTTCTTTGATCGTGAGATGGATCGACGCCGAACCGAGAATATGTCCTGCATCGAAATATTTTGCACTCACTCCATCTACCACATCAAATGATGTGTGGTAATGGAACTCTCTCAAAAGATCGAGTGTCGGCTGAACATCGTCGATTGAATAGAGCGGTTCGACAGGCGGAAGTTTTTTCTTCACATTCTTTTTGCTGACGAATTCTGCATCTTTTTCCTGGATGTGCCCGCTGTCCATCAGCATGATGCGGCAAAGATCGGCGGACGCCGGCGTGCAGAAGATCGGTCCGCTGAATCCCTGTTTCACTAGATTCGGAAGGTTACCGGCATGATCGATATGTGCATGCGAAAGGACAACAGCGTCGATGGAGGACGGTTCGAACGAAAAATGGCGGTTGCGTTCATATGTTTCAGCGCGACGTCCCTGAAAGAGCCCGCAGTCGAGAAGAATTTGTTTTCCGTTGACTTGTATCAGATGCATCGAACCGGTCACGGTCCGCGCAGCTCCGAGAAATTGTACGATCATAGATTGTCCATAAAATAGAAAGACAGAAGGGGTGCTTCTGTCTTTTTATAATAGAAAAACAAATCTCGGTGAGCAAGTGTTTCTTTCAAACTATCCGATTGCTTTAAGCAATCGGATAGTTGATGGTCCTATTCATACTGAAATCCGATAGTAATGGCAAACCCGGACGGATTGATCGTCAGTTTGTACGATCCGATGTTCTTTTCGGTCTTCGATGCAAAATAGAAGCGGGGCTCTAAAAATATTTTCCCGATCAACACGCGGAGAAATGCCGTCCCAAAAAGATCGCCTCCATTTTCCGACGCCGATTTATTCGTCAGTGATGGAACACCTATTATTCCGCCACCGGAACTTTCTGTATATTCAACGGCATAGAAATAAAAATAATATCCGCCCCCTGCACCAAGGAACATCCGCATATCTGCGTCTTCGACATTGAAAAGTCGATATCCGATGTTCGCGTGTAAAGGAATAAGGATCAATGCCTGTTGCGAAATGTTCGGCTCAGGTGAGGCGAATGGATTGAATGTCTGTTTCTGATAAAAATCTATCGCCCCAGTCAAACCGAAGTCGTACTTCACGAATTCAGTGACACCGTCCACACCCAGCATTAACCCGTTGTTCAATCCCTTATCGGGTTGGTAGTAGCCGAATTTTCCGCTGTAATACTGGCGTAGTTTTCCGTCGGATGGCGTGCTTTCTTTCTGCTGTGCCATCGCCATTAATGAGAATCCAAGAATCAGGATTATCAGGTTTTTCATCTTTCCTCCTCGTTTTAGAATGTTCCCCCCTTGACTTAAAATAAGATAAACATCTCTTGATTATTATTCATGACCGACATCAAATTTTTTGGCTGAATTTTAGGGGAAATTGAATGAGTAAAAAGGTAACTCAAAAGCAAGGTTACGGGATATTTATCAACCATAGTATGAAATTGGGTAATTTGGTTTAATTTGTAGAAGAAAGACGATGCAGGATGTGGATAACTCGTGGATTTCTGTTGAAAGGTTTTCCTTGTTTGACCTGCCATTTTTTCGTAATTTGTTGAAAATTCTGAACCTTTAGGGCATCAGTTCTAAAGGTTTTTTCGTCATTGGATAAGGTAAGGTTTTCCAAATCTCTAAGATTTGGAAAATCTATGCAAACGCATGATCGAAAGCATGACCGGATACGGTAAAGGGGAAGCGTCAAAAAACGGCATCTCGTTCACTGTAGAGCTGCGGAGCGTCAACAACCGTTTTCTGGAGGTATCGTCGCGGATCCCCCGTTCGTTGCAGCAACGGGAAAACGAAATACGCGATATTGTCCGTACCAAGATCGCACGCGGGAAGGTCACTCTCAATGTGAACAAAGAAGACGAGAGCGATAACGAACTCGCGATCTCTGTGGACAAAGAGCGGACGAAAGCGATCTATCAGTTGTTGTCTCAGTTGCGCAAAAGTGCAAAGATCAAAGAGCCGGTAAAGATTGAACATCTTCTCCACTTCTCCGAAATTTTCACCACACCCCAAGTGGAAGAAGATGATACCGAATGGAAAGTCTTCCAGCAGGCGCTGCACAAAGCACTGGATGAATTGAAGACAATGCGCATGAAAGAAGGGGCTGAACTGTCGCGCGATATGAAAAAGCGTGTCGAGAACATCAATACCATACTCGATACTGTCGAAACATTATCGAAGCAGCGGGTTCCCGAAGAGCGGAAGAAATTGCAGGAACGGATCGCCGCGATGCTGGATGATAAAAGCATCATTGACAATCAGCGGCTTGAATTGGAAATTGCATTGTTATCGGACCGGCTGGATGTAACGGAAGAATGTGTCCGCTTCCGCAGTCACAATAAATTCTTTCTTGAAGCGTTGAACTCAAAGGACTCCGAAGGACGGAAATTGAATTTCCTCATTCAGGAGATGAACCGCGAAGCGAACACGATCGGCTCAAAATGTAACGACGTGCAGATCGCTCACATGGTGGTCGGCATTAAGGAAGAACTGGAGAAGACCAGGGAACAATTGCAGAACATCGAGTAAAGAGCGAGGTAAGCAATGAAAAATTACACGGCAATTCTTGAGAAAGATTCCGATACCGGACTATATGTCGGATACGTTCCCGGTTTCCCGGGAGCGCATTCACAAGGAGAATCGCTCGATGAACTTCAAAAGAATTTACGCGAAGTAATCGAAATGCTGTTGGAAGATGGCGAACCGAAATTGGAAACTGAATTTATTGGAACTCAAACTATCGCGGTATGAGTTCTGTTCCGGTGTTAAAACCGAGTGAGGTAGTGAAAATTCTTCAGAGATTGGGATTTGTTGAAGTGAGACAGCGGGGTTCGCATAAACAATTCCGGCACAGCGATGGCAGGGCAACGACAGTTCCGTTTCACAAAGGAAGAGATATTTCACCGACTCTTCTCCGTCAGATTGCAAAAGACATCGGTTTAACGATTGAAGAATTTTTGATAGACCGGTAATATGGCACAACCGAAACTGATCGTCATCGCGTCGCCGAGCGGCGGAGGAAAGACCTCGATCGTCAGAGCCCTGATAGAACGTCATCCCGATTTCGAGTTCTCGGTATCGGCAACAACGCGGCAGATGCGTCCCGGTGAAGTGAACGGAAAAGATTATTTCTTCCTGACAGAGCAGGAATTCAAAGAACTGATTGCGCGTGATGAACTGGTTGAGCACGAATTCTTTTACAAAACATATTACGGTACATTGAAGCGGGAAGTTGACCGTGCGCTGCGTGAAGGACACTCGATGATCTTCGATGTGGATGTAAAGGGGGCACAGTCCATCAAGAAGAAGTATCCGAACGACACGGTGCAGTTCTTCATCGCCCCGCCGAGCAAAGAGATCCTGGAGCAGCGCTTGCGCAACCGCAAGACGGAAGATGAAGAGAAATTACGGCGGCGGTTCGAACGGATGCCGATGGAACTGGAGACAGGAAAAACGTTCGACCATGTTGTGGTCAATGACGACTTGCAGCATGCAATTGACAGGGTCGATTCAATCGTGAAAAAGTTTATTCAATAATCACTATCAATACGAGGAACTAATGTCAATCAAAACACTCGAGATCAAAGAACTCGAAGCGAAAGCGGCGAATGTCTACGAAGCGATCGTGGTCCTTTCCAAGCGCGCGCGCCAGATCAACGAAGAGACGAAGATCGAGTTCTCACAGCGTATCGAGAACCTGGTCGCTCTCCCCGGCAATCCGGATGAGGTCGAGGATGTGGCGAATCCCGATCAAATGAGGATCAGCCTGGAATTCGAAAAACGTCCGAAAGCCACCGAAGAAGCGATCGAAGAACTGATGAACAATCAACTCGAGCATCGTTATAAAGAAGCTGAAGTAAAGAAGTAACTCCTCATCACTCCCGTGAAAGTCCATGACTTTCACGGGAGTGTATCCAACCAAATGCTTGCCGACAAAAACATAGTGCTCGGTGTAACAGGCGGGATCTCCGTCTACAAAATGTGCACAGTGGTGCGCCTGTTGAAAAAAGCCGGTGCGCATGTCCGTGTGGTGATGACGCAGTCGGCAACGGAATTCGTGACACCGCTTACTTTTTCCACCCTTTCTGAAGAAGAGGTGATCGTCTCCCTCTGGCCAAAGGACAAACATTCCTCAACTGATCTCGGTGTTAAACATATCGATCTCGGACTGTGGGCGCACGCGATGCTTGTCGCCCCTGCGACGGCAAATACCATCGCTCATCTTGCGCACGGCTACGCGGAAGATATCATCTCCTCTACAGTTCTTGCGTTGCGATGTCCGTTGATCGTTGCCCCGGCAATGGATGTGGACATGTGGGAAAATGATGCGACGCAGCAGAATGTTTCCATTCTCAAAGGAAGAGGGATATTTATCATCCCGCCGGAAAGCGGCGAGCTGGCAAGCGGACTTGTCGGCGCCGGACGGCTGCCCGAACCTGATACGATCGTGGATTACGTGGATGATGTGCTGGAAAAAACTCCATGCGACCTGAGCGGTAAAAAAATTCTCGTCACTGCCGGACCGACACACGAACCGATCGATCCCGTTCGCTTTATCGGCAACCGGTCATCGGGAAAAATGGGATTCGCATTGGCAACTGCGGCGTCTCTCCGCGGCGCGGACGTAACGCTGATCAGCGGACCGGTCTCACTCGGCACGCCGAAGAATGTCAAACGGATCGATGTCGAGACTGCCGAGCAGATGCACAATGCGGTACTCGACCATTTTGAAAAGACCGATATTCTCATTATGGCTGCTGCGGTAGCTGATTACACGCCTGTGGAAGTTGCAGAACACAAAATAAAAAAACTCGGCTCGCATGCGCACGGCATTTCGGTCGAATTGCGTTCGACATCCGATATCCTTCACATCGTTGCAGAAAAGAAATCAAAACAGATCGTTGTCGGCTTTGCACTGGAAACGACGAACGAACTCGAACACGCGAAACAGAAATTGGAAAAGAAGAATCTGGATATGATCGTACTGAACTCCACAAATGATAAAGGAGCAGCATTCGGAACCGAAACAAATGTCGTAACGATCATCCAGAAGGACGGCACTGCGACAAAATTGCCGAAGAAGCCGAAGTTCGATGTGGCGATGGAAATATTGAATTATCTCCTGAAATTAAAATAAACAAAAAGTCACAAAAGCACGAAATATGAATTTGTTTGTGACTTTGTGCCTTCGTGGTTAATAGACAATGCAGCAAAACGAAATCGAAAAAATTTTATCCGACGCGGGGAACTTCCTCCAGCAGGAACGGCTCCTCTTTGGCAACACCATCTACAGGGAACCTATGAAACAAAAGAAAAAAATAGAATACGCCGCACCTGAAGAACCGGTTCTCTTCCCCGAATCTGCTGCAGAATCATCGACGCTAAAGGAAGTCTGGGAGTCCTCCACATCTCTCGACATCCTTAACCAACAGATCTGCACCTGCTTGAAATGTGCGCTCGGCAAAACGCGGACGAAGTTCGTCTTCGGCGTCGGCAATCCGAATGCGGATGTGATGGTGATCGGCGAAGCGCCGGGAGCGGATGAAGATGCGCAGGGTGAGCCGTTCGTCGGACGCGCGGGACAACTGCTCAATAAGATTCTGGAAGCGGTGCAATTCAAGCGCGAAGAGGTCTTCATCGCGAATATTTTGAAATGCCGTCCGCCGAACAACCGCAAACCGCTGCCGGAAGAGACAGCAACGTGCGAGCCGTACTTGTGGAAGCAGATCGAACTGATCAAACCGAAATTCATACTGTGCCTGGGGCTCACCGCTGCACAAACATTGCTCCGTTCGACCGAATCGATGGGGCAACTGCGGCAATCGACACACATGTACCGAAACACGCCGGTGATCGTGACATACCATCCCGCCGCATTGCTGAGGAATCCGAATTGGAAACGCCCGACGTGGGAGGATGTGCAGCGACTACGCAAGATGTTTGATGAAGAAAAAGTAAAAGTTAATCATATCGCAAATTCCAAATAACAAAATCCAAATACCAACCATTGTTCTTTGACGTTTGTATTTTGAATTTTATTTGTAATTTGAAATTTGACATTTGGAATTTATACAAAACATGCCTGACCAAACCATAGAACAAACCTCCGGGCGCGTGCCGCCGCAAGCGATGGATGTGGAAATGTCCGTCATCGGCGCGATGCTGCTGGACAAAGAAGCGATCTCCCGCACGCTCGAGATCCTCGACGAGACGGCATTCTACAAACCGGCACATACGTTGATCTTCAACGCGATCATCTCCCTCTTTGAAAAGAACGAAGCGGCGGATTCGATCACGGTCGTAGAAGAATTGCGGCGGATGGGAAAACTCGACTCGGTCGGCGGTCCCCTCTACATTTCCGATCTGACGATGCGCGTGACCTCTGCGGCGAATGTGGAATATCACGCGAAGATCGTTCTGGAAAAAGCGCTGCTCCGTAATCTCATCTCCGCCAGCACGGAGATCACCAGCCGCGCATTCAACGAACAGGATGACGCACTTGATCTGTTGGATGAAGCGGAGAATAAAATTTTCCAGATCTCCGAAAAACGGATGAAGAAAAGTTTCATCCCGATGAAGGAAGCTGTCTTCTCCACCATGGAAATGCTCGAAAGCATCCACGGAACGCACAGCGGCGTCACCGGCGTGCCGTCGGGATTCACTGTACTTGATAATATGACCGGGGGATTCCAGAGTTCGGATCTGATCATCGTTGCAGCGCGTCCTTCAATGGGAAAAACGGCGTTCGTGCTCTCCATGGCGCGCAACGCCGCGGTCGACCATGACAAGGCGGTCGGATTCTTCTCGCTCGAAATGTCGTCGCAGCAATTGGTGCTGCGTCTCATCTGCGCCGAAGCGCGCGTCGATGCACACAGCGTCCGCACGGGACGATTGCCGGAAGAACAGTGGCGCCACCTGAGCACGCGCATCGGAAAATTGTACAACGCGAAAATTTTTATCGACGACACGCCCGCACTTTCGATCCTCGAACTCCGTGCCAAAGCGCGACGGTTGAGAGCGGAACATAATATCAACATGATCATCATCGACTACCTGCAATTGATGCAGGGACCGAAGAACGCGCAGAGCCGCGAGCAGGAAATCTCAATGATCTCCCGTTCGCTCAAAGCGCTCTCGAAGGAATTGAACATCCCCGTTGTCGCACTCTCGCAGTTGAACCGCGCTGTGGAAGTTGCCGCAGATAAACGTCCGACACTCGCCAACCTGCGCGAATCGGGCGCCATTGAGCAGGATGCCGACGTCGTTCTTTTTATTCACAGACCGGAAAAGTACGGGCTTTCAAGAGACGACGGGAGTTCCGCCGAAGGGGTCGCCGAGATCATCATCGGCAAACAGCGTAACGGACCGACGGGTGAAGTGGAACTTGCGTTCATCAATCAATACGCGCGGTTCGAGAATCTCGCCATGCCTACGTTCGATGAATACGCTCCCGTTCCGGGCGGCGGCGAGCCGGCGTTTTAAAATACCAACCACAAAGTCACGAAGTCACAAATGTTTCGTGTTTTGGTGCCTTTGTGGTTACAAAGGAGAATACCATGGACCGACGAACATTCATCACCTCGTCAACACTCGCTACACTCGCGTCATCCTTTCCGACAAAACTTTTCGGAGGACTTATGCAGGATGCCGGACTCTCCGACGAACAGATCTGCAAACTGAAATTCGATCTCGCCGTTTCGCAAAATCTCGCTTCCAAGCCTATCAACGAAGTAATCGTTGAGATCGGCAAGTCGTTCATCGGGGTCGATTACGCTGGACACACGCTGGAAGAAGATGGACCGGAAAAACTGGTCATCAATCTCCGCGCGCTCGATTGTGTGACGTTCTATGAGAATTGTGTGACGCTCGCCCGCTGCATCAAAATGAAGAAAACGACATTCGACGATTACAAAGCGCAGTTGCAATTTCTGCGTTACCGCGACGGAAAGATCGACGGCTACCCGAGCCGCCTGCATTACACCACCGACTACTGGTACAATGCGGAAAAGAAAGGGATTATGAAATTAGTGACAAAGGAAATTTTCGGCGAGAAGAATGTGGTGGAGATCCCCCGCCCGATCAACTTTATGACAACACACCGCGCCAGTTACAAACATCTTGCCACGAACGACGCGAACTTCGAGAAAATCAAAGCGCAGGAAGATGACCTGAACAAGCGGGTAAATTATTTTATGCCGAAAGGGAACCTCCACATGTTCGCCGACAATGTGCAGCACGGCGACGTGATCGGCATTGCAACCAACATCGAAGGGATGGACATCTCCCATACCGGCGTCGCGGTGCGAATGCCGAACGGCGCTCTTCATTTTATGCACGCGCCGATCTTTGGAAAGAAAGTGCAGATCACCGATATACCGATGCACGATTATCTTGCAAAGAATAGCAAACAGACCGGAATTATTGTGGCGAGGGTGAGTGAGATTGGATGATTTGTTGATTTTATGATTGAGTGATTGCATTCAATTCCTCGTAGAAGCCATCCAAAAACAAATTGGTGGTCATTCTGGGTATAATAATCATTTAGTGTTGCTGATTTTACCAGGGACTAAGTAAAAAAACCACCTGAAGTAAGCGTCACGATGGTGGACAGCAAGTCCACGATGGTAACGATAATGTTCTTTGAGACGACTAAAATAACCTTCTAA
>JACPGG010000038.1:20347-29571 GCA_016182545.1 Ignavibacteriales bacterium | reverse complement strand
ATTTGTTGAGACAAAGAAGATGGTGTTACAGAAGTAAAGAGTGATTCTACCGATTTGTAAAAATCATTTTACGTCAACTCCGCAAATTATTACAAAAAGGCATAATATAAGAATCATTAATGGAAAGGGCTTCCAAGATGTAAGCCGCAATTAGTTTTTTTGCTATTGCATTCTTGGCATTATCTTTCTAAACTTCTGCCGGCAAGTAATCACTTCTGTTCACCCACAGAAAATTTTTTTTCTCGACGTACGACCTGCGTTGGGAGGCAAATCTCAAACATTAATTTCGCTCTCGAATTGCAACTGTAAGGAGATGAAATCCGTGAAACACATTGCTACCACCTCCATCATTCTTTCCACAATTTTTTATTCACTCCTTGTTGCCGGAATATCGGGAAAGATATCTGGCACGGTGAAAGATTCACAATCGGGCGAAGCATTGGTAGGTGCGAATGTTCTCATTGTTGGAACGACTTTTGGTGCATCAACAGATGTTGATGGGACATTCTTCATCATCAATGTTCCTCCCGGAGAATATACCGTGCGGTCGTCGTCGCTCGGTTATGCTGCCGTAACGCAGACAAAAGTACGTGTCGATATCGATCAAACAACGGAATTGAATTTCTCGCTGACACAGGAGATCATTCAGAGCGAAGAGGTGATCGTCGTTGCTCAGCGCCCGGTCGTCCAGAAAGATGTCGCGTCATCCCGAGCAAATATCAGCATCCGTGAAATCGAAAGCCTTCCTGTTTCTACGGTGACCGCGGTTGTGTCGTTACAGGCGGGAGTGCAAAGCGGTTTAGTTGTCCGCGGTGGCGGTGCCGATCAAACGGCATTTATTGTCGACGGATTGACATTAAGGGACGAAAGAAACAATACACCGTACAGCGGAATCAGTTTAAGCTCCGTACAGGATATTCAGGTGCAGACGGGTGGATTTAATGCTGAGTACGGCAACATCCGTTCCGGTGTTGTCAATGTGATAACAAAAGAAGGAAGCCCAAATCAATATTCCATGTCGGCAACGATCCGGTACAGTCCGGCTGCTGCAAAACATTTCGGACCGTCGGTCTTCAATCCCAACTCATATTGGATCCGGCCATTCTTCGATCCGTCGGTCGCGTTTGTTGGAACGAAGAACGGCGCATGGGATATCTATACACAGCAGCAGTACCAGGAATTTGAAGGATGGAACTCGATCTCTCAAAAATCGTTGAATGATAACGATCCCTCGAACGATATTACACCGGAAGCGGCACAACGACTCTTTCTCTTTCAACATCGCAAACAAGGTGATATTACAAAACCGGATTATGATATCGATGCCGGATTCGGCGGACCGGTTCCCGGTGGTGAGCAGTTAGGTAATCTTAGATTCTTCGCATCGTACCGCGGTTCAAAAAGCATGTATGTTGTTCCGCTTTCCGAAGAAGCGTACAGCGACTACAACGGTCAATTACGCGTTACAACCGATCTGTCCGGCAATATGAAGTTGATGGTCCAGGGAATGACGGGCAAACAAACGGGGACCAACAATAATAACGCAGGGCTTCCGGGATTGTTCCAATCGCCGACGAGCATCGTGAGCAATATGGACAGGGTGAGTTACATCGACGCACGGATCTACTCAAACGACTACTGGGCGCCAAGCACCATATCGATGTACAATGTTGGGGGAAGATTCACCCACGTTGTTACCCCATCGACATTCTATGAAGTCAGTGTCAATCAACAGCAATACAAATATTCTACAAATCCCGGTCGATTGAGAAACACCGACAGTGTTTATACGTTTGGCGGAGTGAAGACCGATGAAGGACCATTCGGGTTCTATCCGTTCCTTCCTACAACCGGCATAGGGAGCGGATTGCGCATGAGTATCGGATTTAGTAACTCGCGCGATAAGAGTGAACTTACGTCATTCTCGACACGCTTCGATATTACCAGTCAAATGAATCAATACAACAATGTAAAGGCAGGTCTCGAAATAGTCTATACTGACAACAACGTCAATTATGGTTCCGTTGATGAATATCTGCCCAGCGGACGCTCGCGTTCGGTGTGGCGAACGTTCCCGATCAGGGGTGCACTCTTTGTTCAGGATAAATTGGAATTTGAAGGAATGATCGCAAACATCGGCGTGCGGATGGACTATTCCGATCCGAGCGGTTACTGGTATGATTTTAGCAGCTACAGCAAAGCGTTCTCAAGTGAACTCTCACTCGGTTTGGATACATTGCTCGCCCATGTCGAGACGAAAAGGAATATATCGTTCAGCCCGAGAATTGGTGTTGCGTTCCCGGTAACGGAGTATTCAAAATTATTTTTCAACTACGGACATTTCCGCCAGATGCCGACGCCGGAAAATCTCTATCTGATCCGGAGATTCTCCGATAACAATCAAGTAACGTTTATGGCAAATCCGAATAATCCGTTGCCGAAAACTGTTGCATACGAATTAGGCTATGAACACAGTTTGTTCGATGAATATCTGATACGGTTATCGGGGTACTATAAAAACGTGACCGATCAGATAACAACAGTGACATATGTTTCACGCGATACCAAAGTAAATTATGCACTTGCCGTTCCTAATTCGTATGAAGATATCCGTGGGTTCGAGATCACGCTGACACGGAATCGCGGCGAGTGGATCAACGGATTCCTGAATTATACGTACATGGTCCGTTCGACAGGACGCTATGGATACCGGCTGCAATATGAAAGCGCCGCTGACCAGCGGACGTATGAACGGAACAATCGTGAAACAGATATTTATCAAACCAAGCCGATACCGGCACCATATGCTCGAGGCAGCGTCGACTTTTTTACGCCGGTTGATTTTATGTCTGATATTGAACTTGGAGGTGTTTCTTTGCTGAACGAATGGAAATTGAATTTTACGGCAAGTTGGGTTTCCGGAGATTACTTTACATGGGCGGGGGGTGGAAGCGCGCCAGGTATTCAATACAATGTTCAGTATAAAGACAATTACAATTTTGACATGCGACTGAACAAAAATTTCAAGATTATGAGTTCAAACATCCAGTTGTTCATGGATGTTCAGAATCTTTTCAACATCAAGAATTTCTCCAGATACGGTTTTGTTGACGGGAAAGACTACGAGAATTACATGAAGTCACTCCACCTGCCCGCATCGATCGGAGACCCTCTGAACTACGGAAACATTCCCGGCGACGATGAACCGGGTGATGTGAGAGCGGATGGTGTACCGTATCAACCGATCGTCTCGACAACTCTTTCATCGGTGACTACACCTCAGGCGACCGCCATCTATTACGATCAGGCAACGAAGAAATATTACGAGTACAGGAACGGATCATTTGTTGCCGCCGATCCATCACGATTGCAAAAAGCGCTGGACGATAAAGCATATATCGACATGCCCAACATGGATTATTTTGTCTTCCTGAATCCGCGCGATATCTTTTGGGGATTGAAGATCAGCTTTGAATTTTAGATCAGCATTGAAACAATGAGGAACGTATGAAACTCCTACGAATTTTATTGATCACACAATTAGCAGCGCTGACAATTGTCTCTGCACAGAATTCCAAATGGATGAGTGTCGGTTCGCTTCATAACTGGTATTCGGAATACGGCTGCGAGATTGAGGAGGGGCGAGTAAAGGTACAACAGGACGGGCTTCGGTGGCCGGCAATCTATCAATATCAGGATGCCCAGGCTGCAAAAGCATTTTGGATTGGGACAACGAATTACACCGATGCCACGGGTCTATATCCTCATAAAGTCGTGCACGTCGGTCCTCGTGTTCAGGGGATAGGGGAGTTTTTTCCTGTTCGATTTAAAATGATCAGTAAATATGAACCAACACAGGTATTTGTGAACGGGAACTTATCATACGGTACAAGTGTGGAAAACGACAGTGTTGATCCAAATTTGAAATATGACAGAGTGATTGATAATATTACTCACACAGCGATTGGGATCACGATGCACCGGAAGATCATCGGGTTAAGCCAGCAATATCATGATAACTATCATATCCATGAATTTACGTTTACGAACACCGGCGTGATCAATGCGTCAGGAGGTACGAGACCTCCTGTAACATTAACAGATGTCTATTTTTATTTTCAGTATCGGTATGCGCCGGTTGCGGATACGCGATTCGTCATTGGAGGCAATCCTACCGGGTGGGGGATCAATACGATGAATGATATAACGGGTGACACTACCGTACCCCATGTTTTCTTTCCCGGAACACAATATGATGATATTCGTGCGAATTATTCATGGCACGGGAAATACCCTCCGTTCGTACAATATGACAATATTGGAGCTCCCATATGGGCAGGATATTATGATAAAGCAGACACCATCGGCCGGTTGGGGGCACCACATTTTGTCGGTGTTGCAACCCTACATTCCGACACATCCCCAACTGATACCACGGATGATAAATCTCAACCTCGAACTACATCGTATGAAGGATCCGATGAACCGAACCAATCACGGAACGATCAATATAATAAACCACAGATGACAAGCGAATACGGTTGGATGTCGAAGGGACGAAATCTTCCGCGACATGCCGATAAAGTCGGTACCGCCGGTGACCCTGCGCTTGGCACACCCGGCGGATACTCGAACGCCAACGGGTACGGACCGTACACGCTGACTCCGGGTCAAAGCATACGTGTTGCCATTGTTGAAGCAGCAAACGGATTAAGCAGGGAAGCTACTGTCGCGATCGGACGCGCATTCAAGAATTCCGGCGGGAACGTTTCCGCCTTGATCACATATAACGGTGTCAGTAAAACAAAAAACGACTGGGTATATACGGGACGAGATTCATTATTTAAAACATTTCGCCGCGCCTACAGTAATTATAATTCCGGATTTAACGCGCCTCAACCGCCCCCTCCACCAAAATTTTTTAATGTCAACTCAGGAGCCGGCAAGATAAACTTGAATTGGACACCCAATACCGATATTCCCACAGCTCCGACAGTCAAAGGATGGGAAGTATGGAGAGCAGTAGGTAGATATGATAGTACGTATTACAAGATCTGGGAAGGCGGTCCCAATTCAACAATTTTTACCGATACGAGCGCTGCGATTAATGTGGCACATTTCTATTATCTGGTTGCAGTGGGTGACCCGGCAGAAAATAATGGTTCGGCAAATACTCCCGGTGGTGCATTGAAAAGTGGTCGGTACTATACTCAGACATTCGATCCTGCGTATCGTCGTACGGCTGCAGCAGGTAGTTTATCCGAAGTACGAGGGAAGATTCGTGTTGTCCCCAATCCATATAATATTGCATCTGATCCCACTCGATTATTGTTCCCAAGCGAACAGGATAAGGTGGCATTTGTCAATATTCCGGGACTATGCACGATAAAAATTTATTCCGAATTGGGTGAACTGATCAAGACGATCGAACATACTGATGAAACCGGATCGCAAGATTACGATCTGACAACGTCGTCAAAGCAGATCATTGCCAGCGGGTTGTATATTGCCGTCATTGAAACCCCGAAAGGTGAACGTGAGATATTGAAATTTGTCGTCATTCGATAATCAGAAACGGACTATTCATCATGAAACAATTATTACTGATCCTCCTGAGCCCCTTGCTGGTCATAGGTACCTCCTGCACAAAGAGTACAGATTCGAATGAATACAATTCTATATGGAAGCCATTCTCGGAAACAAAATGGACCTTCCTTGGGAAAACGCCGGATGAATTTAAAGCGACAAACGGTGGATTTTCGTTTGCCGCGAATATTGCAGATACAGGCACATACACGTACACTTTCATCCCGAGCATATATATAGTTTCTAATATAACAACGGCAAATGATGGGGCACTCTCATTCAAAGGGATGATCACGAGCAATGCTGATTCGATTTTTTTATCGGCGGGTGGATATCAAATGCATTCGTTTGGCGTGTTAAACGGCTCCATTCAATCGCGGGGAGCGGACAGTATCCTCACAAATCCAAAATCGTTCAATGCAAACATTCCGACAATGGTTGGTTTGAGTGTTAATCCTGATTCTTGCAGCAGAGAGATACGATTCAATGTAACGGTCACCTGGAATCCATTTTCCGGTGGTCCCACAGTAAACCCGCTTCCGAAACAGAAGAAGATAGCGATCGAGTTCTCTGATGTTCAGATGCGCGTCAACGGCATCGATGTGTTAAGCGAATAATAAGATTTACGATGTTGCCACAAAAAATTTAGAGGTTGTAATCATGAAAAAAACAACTTTCATACTGCTGATCTTCGTTGCCGGTATCACTGCGTACGGTCAAACGAACAAAAAACTTGCGCAGACCGGATTGAAGTTTCTGAATGTCGCCACCGACCCACGAGCTGTAGCAATGGGTGAAGCATTCACATCAATTGAAGGGGGGTCGACAGCTATGTTTTTCAATCCTGCAGGGCTGGCAAGGTTTGCGGGAAATGCTCATGCGTCGTTCGGGAGCACCCAATGGATCGCAGGAATCAATCACTTGTATGCTAGTGCTGCCGTTAATACACCCAACGGTGATTACGGAGTCTTTGGCATTACGTTCCAATCTGTTGATTACGGAGATCTGTTGCGAACAGTTCGTGCGGACAACAGCGACGGATATATGGATGTTGGTACATTTCGTCCGAATGCACTAGCCATTGGTCTCGGCTATGCAAGAGCATTAAGTGATCGATTTGCGATCGGCGGACGCGCTTCCTATGTGTATCAAGATCTCGGCGGTGGTTTTCTTAATGTTGACAAGAACGGAAATCCTTTGAAATCGGATAACACCGTTGATGTGGTTTCGTTCGACTTTGGAATGTTTTATAAGACCGGGTTTAAGAGTTTGAACTTTGCGATGAGTGTCCGAAATTTTTCCAAAGAGATCAAATATCAAAAAGAAGGATTTCAGCTTCCGCTCATGTTCCGAATCGGCGTTTCGGTGAATGCGATGGATTTTGTATCGGAAACTGCTGATGCCGATCCGTTTCTTTTGACCGTGGATGCCACAAATTCAAGGGATTATCCTGAAACTATCAACATCGGCGGAGAGTACATTTTCTTTAAGACACTGGCTATCCGCGGAGGATATATGTTCGGACAGGACGAGCATGACTATACTGCGGGCATTGGTGTTCAACAAACGATTGAAGGAATCGGTGTTGCTATTGATTATGCATATACTCCGTTTGGAGTTTTTGGAACAGTGAATAGATTTGCAATTCAATTATCATTGTAGAATTTATATAACGAGACATAACCGTCATGGAAAAAAAATTTATTCTAATCACAATGGTGACGATATCCGTGCTCATGGCAAGTGCACTCTTGATCAACGGATGTGCCGAAGATACAGTCGAACCGATCTATAATCCAAATGCACCGGAAGCGCCCTCACCGGCGATCACCGCAATCGTACCGGGCGATTCCGGACTTGCCGGAGTAACTGATTTTACCATCACCGGATCCAACTTTTCAAACGATCCATCCAAGGTCATTGTTTTTTTCGATTCGCAAATCGGCAAACTCCTCCAGGCGTCATCCACGCAATTGGTTGTACGCCCGCCGGAATTGGTCAAAGATTCGGTTGCTGTAAGGGTATCGGTTCAAGGAGCGATGTCGTTCAGCAACAAGAAATTTTTGAAACTGAAACCCGCATATGTATTGTTTGATAGTATTCAGTCTAACGAGGAACCGTACGCCGTTGCTATTGACGCACAGGGTGATCTCTATGTCTCTCTGAATGCTAATGGGATAAAAAAATTCACTCCGGAGGGGAGTCGATCCAATTTTACACCCAATGGTCCACCTCTTGGTTCAGCAATGAGTTGTATGAAATTTTCTCCGTTAGATGGAAAATTGTATGCTGTATGGGGATTAAATGCAATAGCGATACTTCCTGGAAATAATCTTGCGGGGCAATTATGGGTTCCGATGCCAAATCAAAACCGTCCCAGAAGCTTGGACTTTGATGCGTCGGGCAACATTTGGGCTGCTGGATCAAATACTACTGATTCAAACAACTCTATTGTTCGGGTGACTCCTAGTAAAGCTACTAAAGCATTTTCTCTCGGCGGCGGTGTTATACGAAGCTTAAAAGTTCTCAATGGATATCTGTATTTAGCAGGCACAATGAAGGATTCAAGCGAAAAAGTAGTTCGGTACCAAATTGTTAATCTGGATAGCCTGGGTGCACAAGAAACAGTATTCGATCTTGCATCGGTCGAGGGAGGGAAAGGAAAATATATCTATGCGATGGTATTTACCGCACAGGGAGATATTTTATTGGGCACCGATTTATCCAATTCGATATTAAAAATAACAAACGGTCAAGCGTCAGTCGTTTATCCGGATGTTTTTACCCCAGCCTTTCAATTCCTAACATGGGGAAAGAACACCGAATTGTGGGGCGTACGGGTGAACTCCACCGGAAACAAATTGTACAAGATTGAAACCCAGATTATGGGACAACCATAGCCACCAAACACGTAATGTTATCAAGCGATGCATTACACATCTACTCACCATCATCGGAGGTATGTTATGATAAAAAAACTTGCTACACTTTTTGTGATTTTGCTGGTAGCATCGTCAATTGCGCTGTCGCAATGGACGCAAAGCAAAACGTTTTCGTACAAAGCGGTTTTGAGGGTTGCCAATCTATGGGGACCACATGGTGTTGCGGTAGACCCCGAGGGGAAAATTTGGTTTTGCCCGTACGAAGCAACCGATACACTTACATTGGGTTCGTCATCTGCAAATGCCCGGCGTGAAATATTTGTATTTAATCCCAACGGGACTCCCGCATCGTTTTCTCCCATTAAAGTTATCCTCGGGGATTCTTTAAATAATAACAACTCTAGCCGCGGAATTAAGACGGATGCCGATGGAAATATCTTGTATTCATCGTTCAATAGAATCTTCAAGATTAATTACAAAACCGGCGTCGGTATTGCAAAAGTCGAGATCTCGCAGTTTGGCGGGAATTCGATCACTGCTGCGGCGTCCGATTCTGCCGGGAATATTTTTGTTACCAGAGTATCAAATGCTAACCAAGCGGTCCGGATCTACGACAAGAACTTGAGCTATCTAGGAAACGCAGTGGATTCTATCAAGACGGGAAGTCTGTCGCGAACAATCACTGTTTCCGGCGATGGCAAAACGCTATACCTTGCACAGTTTGGTTCAAAGCGCGTATTCGTGTACTACAGCGCT
>JACPGG010000038.1:0-20322 GCA_016182545.1 Ignavibacteriales bacterium | reverse complement strand
CAGCGCTTTTGGTCCGGGATTCGGGGCATATACACTTATCGATACGATCATGACCGGAATGGTTGTTGAATCGATTGATTGGCAGCCGCGGAAAAATAAAGCACCTCTCCTTTGGGCAAGTAGCGGTAACAGAAACGATCCACCAATCGATTCGCTTGCACGGCTCAAATATGGAAGGATATTTGCAAAGAATGCTTGGTATGGGTATGACGTAGACACAAAACAATTTGTTGATAGTATCAAATGGGGCGCGACGTTCCCGGCTAATCCAACATACGATGATACCATCTCTATCGGAAATGGTGATCCCCGAAATCGCGGAATCGCATTCACGCAATCCGGCGATACGGCATACGTTGCGATGTATATGCTCGATTCCAATTCGGTGAAAATGTTCACCAAGCCATCCACAGGTGTTGCAAAAGATGAAGGTGTCGTTGCTCGACAATTCGAGTTGCATCAGAACTATCCGAATCCGTTCAATCCGACAACACAAATTAAGTTCTCGCTTGATGTCCGGTCAACTATTTCGTTGAAGGTTTATGATGTTCTCGGAAAAGAAGTCGAGGAAATTGCCTCTGGTGAATATGAGGCGGGTGCATATACAGCGTCATTTAATGCTCAGAGTCTCTCTGCCGGCATTTACTTTTATTCGCTTAAAACATCCGAAGGATTCGTTCAAACGAAAAAAATGCTTTTCTTGAAATAAAATTCGTTTGGAGAGAATTGTTATAAAACCCCGCTTTTACGCGGGGTTTTTTGTTGTACGGTTACTCAACTGCGTTGATACTGGCGCCTATATTGGCTATATTCTTAGTACAAAGAGAAAAATTCTTATCGTAAAAAATGACAATTTCTAAACAAAGAATAGAACAATTGTTTTCGGGTATCTCCGGAAAACGCATCGCGGTGATCGGCGATGTAATGATCGATCGATATATCTGGGGGAATGTGTCACGCATTTCTCCGGAGGCACCCGTCCCTGTGGTGGAAGTGGAAAGCGAATCAACCCGGCTTGGCGGTGCCGCAAATGTGGCGCATAATATTGCTTCGCTAGGCGCCCAAACATTGCTTATAGGAGTTGCCGGTGATGACGCAAGCGGGAGAGAGATGATAAAGATCCTTGCAGAACAACACGCTGCTTCAACGGGTATTATCATCGATCCCACGCGTCCCACCACCGTGAAGACCAGGGTCATTGCGCACAGCCAACACGTGGTTCGTATCGACAGTGAGGAAAAAAAGGACGTCGATATATCAATTCAAAAGAAGATAGTGGCTGTGCTTCAGAATTCCATCGATGCTATCGACGGAATCATTATTGAAGATTATAATAAAGGGGTCATCGTCAAGGATTTGATATATGCAGCCATTGATCTAGCTCGCAAACACAACAAGGTGATCACGGTCGATCCCAAGTTTAATAATTTTTTTGAATATAAAAATGTTTCAGTGTTCAAACCGAATATAAAAGAAACAGAGGAAGCGCTAGGAAAGAAATTGCGGACAGAGGAGGACGTCCTTGCCGCAGGAAGATCTCTGCTTGAGAAACTGAACGTTGAAAACGTTCTTGTCACCAGAAGTGAAAAGGGGATGAACTTATTTGAAAAGAATGGCTCCGTAACTCACATTCCCACCCGTGCGCGCGATGTGGCGGATGTTTCGGGTGCAGGGGACACGGTGATCGCCACTTTGACCGCAATGCTGACGGCAGGTGCTTCCGTGCGCGAGGCAGCGATTCTGGCAAAGATGGCAGGCGGCATTGTTGTTGGCGAAGTGGGTATCGTCCCGATCAGACCCGAACAGTTACTTGCAGAAACAGAGAGCATGTGATGGGAATGGTCTATTCTTTGAAGGAATTAACAGAACAACTGCTGCAGTGGAAGCGTCTCAATAAGAAAGTGGTCTTCACAAACGGCGTCTTTGATATTCTGCACCGGGGACATATCGAATATCTTTTGTCCGCAAAAAAAATGGGTGATGTGCTGGTGGTGGGGGTGAATTCCGATTCATCGGTTCGACGGATCAAAGGTCCGTTGCGTCCTATAGTGAATGAACAGGATCGCGCATTTATCCTTTCGCAGCTGTCGTGCGTCGATGCGGTCTGCCTGTTTGATGAAGAGACCCCGTACAATCTTATTACAGCGGTCGTGCCCGATGTACTGGTCAAAGGAGCTGATTATACGATCGGCACTATTGTCGGTCGAGATATCGTGGAAAAAGCGGGCGGGCATGTGCAAACGATCGAATTCGTTCCCGACCGGTCAACAACCGGTATTGTCGAAACAATTGTGCAGCGATTTTCAAAGCCACAGTAACGTGCGGATGGAACACAGCAGGACATGACAAAAAAAGTTTCGAAAATATTCCTCTACTCTTTTCTCTCGGCTATTCTGCTCCTTGTGTGCCTGGCTGGGTACACCCCATCTGTTTATTTTGGCGAGATCAACGGGAATCTCGTGACCGGATTTTCGATAGATACGGTGATGATGTATGTCGACAATGCACCGTTTGTCGAATCGGGGAGAATTTCCGTAACGTACAATCTCTTTGACCTGCTGCGCAACGAAGTGAATGTCGATTCCCTGGCTATCCAGAATCCTGTGGTGCACCTCACCCGCGGGAAAGACGGGATCTGGAACGTCGATCGTATAGCAGAACCGTCGGCATCGACCGACTCAACGCCTTCTCCGTGGAAGATCAATGCACAAAAGATCTGGCTGACAAATGCTTCCTTCCGGCTGGTTGACTCGACAGGGAGCGTTGATTCTTCGGTCTATATCAACGGACGGAAATCGATCAACTATTCGAACATATCGCTCAAGGATATAGAACTGTTTGCCGCCGCGTCATATTCATCCGACCGAATTGCAGTTGATATTGAGCGTCTCTCATTTCTCTCACCGCGCGAAAAATTCGCTCTTTCCACGTTATCGGTGAATTTTTATTACACGAAGGATACCGCACGGGTTCAGAATCTTTCAATTCGGTCCCCCCACACTTCTCTGCAGACCTCGGCGTTGGTCAGCGGTATAGATATCTTTTCAGCCGGCGATCTTGCAGACTTCGAGAACGTACCTGTCCGATTGACAATGAATGAATCGGAGGTCTCAACATCCGACCTGCAGGTGTTTTTACCAACGTTATATTTCCTTACGGGAAAAGTGAAGATGGACGCTTCATTCCAGGGGACATTCCGGCAGTTGAATGTCAATTCGTTGAATGCATCGTTCGGGAAAACATCGCTCGCTTTGAACGGCACGATATCCAACATCCATCAACCCGATGATCTCAGATTGAATGTTGTATCGAAACAAAGTTCGATCAATCCGCCGGATGTGCCGCAGTTGCTTCCGTACTTCAATATTCCCCTCTATTCGCAACTCGGGCAACTCACGCTCGATTTTCAATTCGTCGGCAAACCGCTCGATTTTGTTGTGATCTCAAAAATGCAATCTGCCGCCGGCACAATGACGGTGGACGGCGAAATGGTGATCACGGAGGAGAATCTTCATTATAAAGGATTGCTGGCAGGGAACAACGTGAACCTCGAAAAGATATTTGAGAGTTCCGAATTCGCTTCTCGCATCAATACAAAAGCATTCATCGAAGGCGAAGGGACTTCCATCGAGCAGTTGAATGCCGAAGCAAGAGTGGAAATAGATTCTTCGTCCGTGAGGGGTATCCCCGTCTCGTCTGCCACCGTTGCACTGAAGGCGAAAGAAAAAACCATCGATGCCGACATTGCGCTGCATTCCCCCGATATGAATCTTCAAGCAACCGCGCTGCTCGATTTTCGGAATGTTGAACCGGCATATATGGTATCAACACGTGTCCGTAATTTGAACCTGGCGCCATTTATTCAAGATGAATATTACTCTTCCCGCGTATCGTTCGATCTTCATAGAACGGCAAAAACGTTCGATATGCTGGACGGTATATCCAACACGAACATTCAGATACTTCCTTCCACGTTCAAGGAATATTCTTTCGACAGCAGTTCGATCCGTTTACTGGTGGAAATGGATTCTTCACAGCACCGCAGTATATCCGTCCGCTCCCCTGTTGCTGACGGAACATTGAGCGGCTCGTTTACATTTTCCGGCTTTTTGAAGACACTTCAACGGGGTGTTCAGCACATTACGCAATTGTACACGTACCAGCGGCGTGTGGTCGATTCGACATTCAATGAACGCCTGGCGGAAGAAGTGAACAGTGCGCCCTCCGACAGTGCAAACAACGACATTCAGTATGACATCACTGTGAAAAATCTCAAGCCGATCTCGGTATTCTTCAAATTGCCGATGATGGATGCCCAGGCGACACTTGGCGGCTTACTTGCAGGAAATGAAAATTCAGCTGCACTGACGGGGAATCTTCAGCTTCAGCAAGGGATGATCGTGTCGGACTCAACGGTAGTACAAATTAAAAAAACTTCTCTTGAGTATTCACTGGAGGATCTACCGATCTACAAACCCGATGACCCGCTTCCGATCAAAGTGGAATTGGCGCTCGACGGAAATGAAATAGATGTCAACCGCACATCACTTCGTTATCCAAAATTTTCTCTCTCTTATGATGGCGATGAAGGGGAATTTGCACTCTATTCGGATGTCGATACGACGGTCTCAATTGGTTTGGAAGGGAGCGTCACCGCTGGTGAAGGGGAAGAACACCTGAATATCTCTCTGCTGAATTTGACATACCAGGGGTATGACATTCAAAACACAAATCCGGTACTCGGACGCCTGAGCAGAAAAGGAGTATCGTTGGATTCCGCACAGTTTACACATCGCGACCAAACATTATTGCTCGACGGAACGTACAGTTTCAACGGTGCGGTTGATGCGGTTGCCGAAGTGACAAATTTCTCGCTGCAGGATATGTATTTCTTCAGCACTTCTACTGAATTTCGGGGGAATGCACTCGCATTCGGCGGCACGATCTCTGCCAGAAGTCAATTATCCGGGACGATCCGGAAACCTGCTTTTTCAGTCGAAATGAAAGGTGACGACCTCTCATTCAAACAAACGACATTTGGAAAAATGAACGGCACCGTGACGTATCTGGATAAAGTTGCGGATGTACGGCTTGCACTACACCACAAGCAGGATACTACCGATGCCCGAGACATGACGGTATCAGGTAAAATTCCGGTCGATCTGCGATTCATTGATGTTGCTAATCGTACAGATATTGAAGGGATGGACCTTCAGGTGAACGCTTCAAACCTTCAAATGGTGGCGTTAGACCCCTTCATTCCCGAATTGACCATTCTCGGCGGAATAGTAAGAAGTGACATTCACATTACAGGCTCATTGAGTCATCCATTATTGACAGGAAACGCGCAGTTGGAAAACGGTCACGCGGTTCTTGAAATGACCGGTATCTCCTATCTTGCAAACGGCATGCTCGCCTTTGATGGAGATAAGATAGCATTCCCGGATTTTTCCATTACCAATCTTCCAGGCGATTATTCTGACGGATTGATGAAAGTCGGCGGGTTCGTTGCATTGAAAGGATTTGCTCCCGACGAATATCATCTTGCAGCAAACGGCGAATTAATGGTGCTGCATGAACGTTCCCGTGCACAGGCATCGGCTTTCTTTGGTACGCTGATCGCCTCAACGGGAATTGACAGCCTCCGCTTCGATGGGAGTTTTGAGCAGTCGCGTATCAGGGGCATTGTGTATATCCAGCAGGCGTCGCTCACATTTCCTCCGACACAACAAGCATCCTCATATTCATCCTCGCTATTCAACACAGTGGAATTTATCGACGATACATCAAAACAGATCATCGATACGACGGAGGTTGAATCGATCTTGAATGTGGTGCAGCAGTTGCTCGCTCAACCGAAAGGACGTGTACGGACCTTCCTTGACGGGTTCGGATACGAGCTGACGATTCAAACGCGCGGTCCCGTACGAGTGAATATGATCTTCAATGCGAATGCCGGTGCGTACGAAGAATTGTACGCCGAACTGGATGGCAAATTGACCCTGTCGAAAAACGATAACGGGTTGCAGCTGAAAGGTTCCATCAATGTCGGCAATGAATCGAAATACACGTTCTACAAAGAATTCAATGCAAGCGGTTCGCTGACTTTCGACGGCGATCCGCAGAATCCGAGACTGAATATCACCGCCACGTACGAAGGGACCCATTGCATCAACAGCAGCCCGATAAAAGATGACTGTGTGAAGGAGGAACGGGTGATCGTCACATTGAATATTTCCGGAACGCGATTGCTTCCGCAAGTGAAGCTGGGCTTGAAAACAGTCGACCAAAACGGGAAAGAAGTGAACAGGACCGGCGAGGTGGAAAATGACGCCATCTCGTTCCTGTTGACATCCTCGTCCGGTACGCCGGGAAAATTCCGCGACGAACTGACGGCGCAGGACCGCAACCGCATCAGTGAACAATTGACCGCCACGATCGGCGGAACGTTCCTCAACGCGCAACAACGTCCCGTTCGTCAAGCGTGTGGAAGTGAGTGACGTCGGCGCCGACCCGAACATCAACGTTCGCGTGGAGATCTTCGATGCGATCATCAATGCCGGCGGCAGAGTCTTTTCGAACATCAACAATACGAATATCAGTATTCAACGACCCATATTGGGGAAAGAGAATAGCAACTTCATGCTTGAAGTTGAGAAGAAGACGGAAAACTTCAGTTACTCGCTCGAGTCACGCACCATCCTGAGCGCAAGGATATTTTACCGCTTCACATTTTAAGGAATTCATGGATCGTTCAGAGATTCGATCAAAAATATTAGATTACTTCAACAAACATCCTCACGAAGGGTACAAATCCCGCCAATTAAAACGTCGATTTTCCATTCAGGAAGACCACGAATTTGAGGTCCTGCGCGATGTGCTTCACAAGATGGTGGACAAAGGAGAATTATTGTGGACGAAAAGGCGCGGGTACCACAGGGCTGCACCGACACAGCGGGGAATCCACGGAACGATCATTATCAGCAAACAGGGGATCGGTATTGTAAAGACCGAGACCGCCGGTGAGATCTTCATTGACAAACGTTCGCTCGGAACGGCATTGAATGGCGACACCGTGGAAGTTGCGTTGTTTGCGGCATCGAAAAAAAGAAAACGGGAACCGGATGAGAGGATCGAAGGAGAAGTGGTCGGAGTCGTTAAACGGGCGCAGACCGAATTTATCGGCAAACTTGAACGGAGCAATAATTTTTATTTCGTACTGCCGGACGATGCACGGATGCAGCGCGACGTCTATGTTGCATCCGATGCTTTACATGGTGCACGCCCGGGCGACAAAGTGATCGTTTCATTGTTCGAGTGGAACGATCCGCAATTGAATCCGGAAGGGAAGATCGTTCAGGTTCTCGGCGCCGCGGGCGATCCGTTCGTCGAATTGCGGTCGGTGATCCAGGCGTTCCGGCTTCCGACATCGTTTCCGCAAGAAGTAGAACATGAAGTGAGCGCCGTCCCGGATGCGATCCCGCAGGAAGAGATCAGAAAACGACTCGACCTTCGATCCATGGCTATCGTGACGATCGATCCGCATGATGCGAAAGATTTTGACGACGCACTCTCGATCCAAGTGATCGATGATGAGACGTATAAACTCGGCGTTCATATTGCCGATGTCAGCGCATACGTCAAAGAAGGGACCGCCGTTGATGCGGAAGCCTTTGAGCGGGGCACAAGCGTCTATCTCGCGAATCAAGTGGTGCCGATGCTTCCTGAAAAATTATCGAACAAGTTATGCAGTCTGATGCCGCATGTGGATCGGCTCGCGTACACCTGTTTCATGACGGTCTCAAAAAAAGGGAAGGTAACGGACTATTCGTTCGCACGGAGTGTGATCAATTCAAAACGACGATTCACGTACGAGGAAGTCGAGAAGATCCTCGACGACGAAAAAGGGGATTTTGAAAAAGAATTATCTCTTCTCTGGTCTGTCGCTTCGATATTGCGCAAGAAGAGAATGAAGAACGGCAGCATCGATTTCGATTCGCCCGAAGCAAAGTTCAAATATGATGAACTCGGCAAGCCGGTCGAGATCATGATCAAGAAACGGTTAAAAAGCCACCAGCTGGTGGAAGAGTGCATGCTGCTTGCGAACCAAACGGTCGCCGCACATATTTCTTCCATACAGAAAAAGAATGAGACATTGCCGTTCGTCTACAGGATCCACGATTCTCCCGATCCCGAAAAATTGCGTTCTCTTGCACAATTCGTGCAGAAGCTCGGACACAAGCTGGTCATTCATGAGTCGGCAACATCCAAAGATCTGCAGAAACTGCTGCTTGAGATCCAGGGCACGAAGGAAGAGAATTTGATCAACGAGGTCGCACTCCGCAGCATGGCAAAGGCGGTCTATTCGACGGAGAACATCGGCCATTTCGGACTGGGGTTCGACGATTATACTCACTTTACATCGCCGATCCGCCGTTATCCTGATCTGCTTGTTCACCGGCTGCTGGATGAATACGGCAAGGGGATGAGCGACAAGCGGAAGCAGTACTTCGCAAAGTACCTGGCGGAGTTTTGCAAACACTGCTCTGATCGCGAACGTGTCGCGACGGAAGCGGAACGTGAATCGGTCAAAGTAATGCAGGTGGAATACATGAAACAGCATGTCGGCGAAGAATTCGAAGGGATCATCTCCGGCGTCATGCAGTTCGGTATCTTTATCGAGATCAACGATCTGCTGGTCGAAGGGCTGCTGCATGTCCGCGATCTGGGAGATGATTACTATTCCTATGACGAACGTCAATATTCATTGATCGGTAACAGGCACGGAAAAACGTACCGCCTCGGGGACTCGATTATTGTAAAAGTGGCGAAGGTCAACCCCGAGCAAAGGAAGATTGATTTTGTCCTTTCAGAGAATGATATTTCAATAAAGCCGCCAAAAAAGGCGAAACGGCGTCGGCACTAATTGTGTGTAAAAGGCGTTTCATTGAAAGAAGCATGAGCGAGGTTCGTATGAAAACATTACAAATTGTATTGCTCACAGTTGTCGGTATGACCGCGCTTGTTGCGCGGGACGGCAACTTCGGGAAGAACAAGGTGCAATACAAAAAATTCGAATGGTACTTTATTCAAACAGACCATTTCGATATCTATTTCTACGATGGGGGCGAACAGATCGCGAACTTTACGGCGACTGCCGCTGAATCTGCGTACGCATCCATCAGCCGCACGTTTCGGTATCAGCTCAACAACCGCGTGCCGCTGATGGTGTACAATTCTCATAACGATTTTCAGCAAACGAACATCGTCGGCGAATATCTTGAAGAGGGTATCGGCGGAGTGACGGAATTGTTCAAGAACAGGGTAGTGATTCCGTTCGAAGGGAATTACAAACAATTCCGTCACGTCATCCACCACGAACTTGTGCATGCCGTGATCAACGATATGTTCTACGGCGGTTCCATCCAGGCGATCATAACAAATAACATCCGGCTGCAGATTCCGCTCTGGATGAACGAGGGGCTCGCGGAATATGAGGCATTGAAATGGGATATCAATTCGGATATGTTCATGCGGGACGCAACGATCCATACATATCTTCCTCCGATCGAATACCTGGGAGGATACTTTGCGTATCGCGGCGGACAATCCGTGTGGTATTACATCGCAAACAAATACGGAGAACAAAAAATTGCCGAGATCCTGCACCGCGTGAAAGGTGCGCGCAATCTGGATGCCGGATTTAAAAGTGCGATCGGGTTGAGTGTCAGTGAACTATCGGAGCGCTGGTTGAAAGAACAAAAAGTCTTGTATTGGCCCGACATTGCAAAGAGGGAAGAACCGGCGGATTTTGCAACGCGTATCACGAACCATGTAAAAGAAAACAATTTCTACAATACAAGTCCCGCAATTTCACCCCAGGGAGACAAGATCGCATTCATTTCCGACCGGGACGATTACTTTGACGTCTATGTTATCTCGACCATCGACAACAAAGTGAAAAAAGTAGTGGATGGACAACGGACGAAAAATTTCGAAGAGTTGCATCTGCTCACCCCCGGAATTTCATGGTCGCCGGATGGAAAAAAGATCGCACTTGCAGTAAAGAGCGGTGAGCACGATGCGATATACCTTGTTGACGTGAACGAGGGAGATGAAGAAAAATTGGAATTCGAGCTCGACGGGATTTTTTCGGTTGACTGGTCCAGGAAAGGTGATAAACTTGCGTTTGTCGGCAATACATCAACGCAATCTGATATCTATGTGTACGATCTGAAAACGAAAGAACTGTCGAACCTTACCAACGATGTATTCTCGGATTCGGACCCGGCGTTCTCGCCGGATGGCAGGACAGTGTATTTCGTGTCCGACCGACGGAATTATGTCGAGAACCTTATTCCCACAAAGAATTTCAAGATCTCCAGATTCGATTATTCGCAGCTGGACATTTATTCGGTCGATGCACAGACGAAAAGGATCAAACGGATCACCGATCTTGAAGAAAGCGATGAAACGAACCCCGTCCTTTCTCCGGACGGAACAAAGATGTTGTATGTCTCCGACCGCAACGGCATCGGCAATGTGTATGAGCGGATCCTTGCATCGGGTGAAGATCGCCCCGTTACAAATTCCATCACCGGCGTCTATCAGCTGTCAGTCTCAGCCGACGGGAACAAACTTGCATTTTCATCTTTGAATCAAGCCGGTTTCGACATCTTCTTGTTGAAGACTCCGTTTGAGAAGAAACTCACGGTTGCCGATCTTGAATTGACCGAGTATGTGAAGAAAAAAGATCTTACTGCCGTGAAGCAAAAAGACTCCTCCATTGCGACCGTTACGGCGGAAGCGGAAGGAACCAAACAAGATTCTGCCGGTGTCTACGGCGAGAATGTCAGAATCGATTTCAACAATTATGTGTTTACCGATGAGGGAGTGCGTGAGCAGGATCAGAATTTCTATCCGTCAAGCAAAGACAAATATATCACGGTCAATAACAATGTTGATGAAGAGGGAAATTACGTTGTCAATAAGTACAAATTGAATTTCTCGCCCGATATCATCTACGGCAACGCTGCGTTCAGCACATTCTATGGCGTGCAGGGGACGACGATGATGGCATTCAGCGATATGCTGGGGGATCACCAGATCTATTTTCTCACGAACCTTCTGCTCGATCTGAAGAACAGCGATTATGTGCTGGCATATTTTTACCTGCCGTCAATGATTGACTGGGGGGTGCAGGGATATCACAGTGCCCGGTTCCTGTATATCAATGATCCGTACGGCAGCATTTCATTGTACCGTTTCCGCACATGGGGACTCGGGCTCTCCGCTTCCTATCCGATCGATCGATTCAACAGATTGGAAGGATCTCTTTCATGGATGAATCTTTCCCGCGAGAACCTTGATTATATTGATGACCCAAAGCAGAACAGAGAATTGATAATTCCCTCGGTCAGTTTTGTCCACGACAACACACTCTGGGGTTATACATCCCCCAACAACGGTTCGCGGTACAATATCAATGCAATGTTCAGCCCGAGTCTCGGGTCTAATGCGATCGAATTTCAAACCTACACGTTCGACTACCGGACATACGCCAAGTTCTGGAGGAATTATTCATTTGTCATGAGGTACTCAGGCGGTGTCAGTCTCGGAAAGAACGCGCAGCAATTCTTCATCGGCGGAACGGATGGATGGATCAATCGCGAATTCGAGAACGGCGGCATCCCGATCAACAATATCGAAGATTTTGCATTCCTCTCGCCGGCGCTCCCTCTCCGCGGATATAATTATAACGTGAAGAACGGTACGAAATTCGCATTGGTGAACTACGAACTTCGATATCCGTTCATCCAATACCTCGTTACCGGCGGATTGCCTATTGCATTGGGAAATATCACTGGTGCAACATTCCTCGATGTCGGTTCATCGTGGACCGATGAAAAAGTGTGGAAAGGTTTCGGCACGGATGGCAGAGGCAATACTGTGACACAGGATCTGCTCATCGGTACCGGCATGGGGGTTCGGATGTTCCTCTTCGGACTGCCGCTGAAGATCGATGTTGCGTGGTCATATACCGGCGAAGGATTCTCAATACCGAAATATTATTTCTCGCTGGGCGGAGATTTTTAAGAGGATACAATCTTAAAACAAATCCCCGGGATGTTCGACATCCCGGGGATTTTTATTTTAGAGGTGGAGTCCACTTCCAAAGTGGACTCCACCTTCAGATTCACGCTTTCTTCATCTGATTCTGCCAATAAAGATAGAACGGGATCCCTGCAACAAGCAGCAACAATCCTACCATCGAATCTGCCGTTTGTTCGACTATCGTATTGTACACAAACCATGTCGCAACGATGATGAAAACGATCGGGATGACAGGATACCACGGAACTTTATAGGATCGTACGGCATTTGGCTGTTTGCTTCGAAGGATGAATACCGCTGCAGCGCCGAGCGCATAAAAGATCCATCCGGCAAAGATCACGTACGTGAAGATCTGATCGTATGTCCCTGTCAAACAGAGAATGGATGCCCATGTTCCTTGAACGACAAGTGATTTTGCGGGTGTGCGGAATTTTGGATGGACCTGTCCCATGCTTTTGAAGAACATTTTATCTTTTGCCATCGCATAAAAGACGCGGGCAGTCGTCATCGATGTGGCATTGACGGTTCCGAATGTCGAGATCATGACCATTGCGGAAATGATCGCTCCGCCCCAGCCGTAAAAGATCGCATTCATAACATCTGCCGCAACAAGTTTCGATTGCGCGATCTGACCGATGGGGAGAATATAGAGATACGCAAGATTCGTTGTAACATAGATAACAATGACAGCGAGTGTTCCAAAGATCAACGCACGTGGAATATTTTTCTGCGGCTCGATCACTTCTCCGGCAAGGTACGTGAGAGAATTCCACCCGTCATACGACCAGAGTGTGGCGATCATGGCGACACCGAATGCGGCAAGCAAAGCTCCCGATGACGGCGTTCCCCATAACGGGAAGAAATTATCGGTGTTTCCTTTGCCCGACGTGAACGCCAGGACGATGATTGATCCGATAGCGACGACTTTAAGCACCGTAAAAACATTCTGAATCATCCCCCCGAACTGCACACCGAAATAATTGATCGTTGTAACGGTGACGACCGCAAGAATTGCCACCATCGTGATCCCAATGTCTTTGAGCGGATAGAATTCACCGATCAACGGCATCTGCCAGCCTTCCAGTGCAGGTCCGAAATTCGGCAGATCGACGAAGTAACCGAAATATTTTGCGAATGCGACGGCGATAGCAGCGATCGAACCGGTTTGATACACGATAAACGTTGTCCATCCGTACAAAAACGCAGTCAACTGACCGAACGTCACACGGAAAAAAACGTATTGTCCTCCCGCTTCGGGGATCAGGCTTGCAACTTCAGCATTGGTCAGCGCTCCGGCAAGTGTCAACAATCCCGTAAGTATCCACACGCCGATCATCAATCCTGGTATATCGACATTCGCGGCGACATTCTGCGGCGTAAGAAAAATTCCGGATCCGATCACGGAACCGATAACGACCATGATGGCATTCGTCAACGTCAATCGACGGGCAAGCGTAGACTGCGGTTGTTCAGTCGACGACTCAACGTGTTGAGAGTTCATTCATTTCTCCGGTATTGAGGATTGTAGATGGTAGAACGATTGCAGAAAAAAATAGGTAATAGCTGTGCAAGATGCAACGAATATGGTGGGATCAATGGAAAATTTCCATCTGGGAAACCTGAGGTTTCAGCGGGAGGGATACCGTGAACACACTTCCTCTGTTCACTTCGCTTTGTACGGCAATGGTGCCGCCGTGAATCTCCGCGATCCATTTGGAAATCGAAAGCCCCAGTCCGCTTCCGCCGAGTTCACGGGATCGTGCCTTGTCGACGCGGTAAAAGCGGTCGAATATTTTTTCAAGATCGTCCTTCGGGATACCGATACCGCTGTCCTTGACGCTGATCTTTGCCGAACCGTTTTCTCGCATGAGCGACATCTGGACTGTTCCGTGCTGTGGTGTGTATTTGATTGCGTTGTCGATAAGGTTCAGGAACAATTGCCGCAGACGAACGGGGTCGCCGACAACGAGTGTATCGTCGAGCGAGCCGATCGATACGGATATTTTTTTCCTCTCCGCAAGGATCTCGCTGTCCTCAAAGAGTTCCTGGATGATAGTGCGGAGCCAGACATCCTGCATCTTAATGTACGATGTTCCCATATCCGCCTTCGTCAATGTCAGCAGGTTGTCGACGATGGTCGTCATACGGATCGTCTCTTCAAGGGCGCTCGAGAGTATCTTCCTGTACTCTTCGGGAGAATTTCTCTTCGACCGGAGTGCAAGTTCCAATTCGCCCCGCATAATGGTCAACGGCGTGCGCAGTTCGTGCGACGCGTCGCTGGAGAATTGCTGGATCTGGCTGAACGATAATTGCAGGCGACTGATCATCTCGTTGAATATGGCGACAAGCCTTCCGAGTTCATCATCGATCCCCGTATACTGGATCCGCCGGTCGAGATTCTGTGCGGTGATCGCTCGAGCGGTCCTCGTGATGTCATCGACGGGCTTCAATGACCGTGCCGCCAAAAACCAACCGCCGCCGATGGAAACGATCAATGCGACAGGGATGAGGAAAATAAATATCGAGAACAGATTATTGAGCAGGTCGTTGATCTCCGAAATCGGATAAGCAACATAGACCTTCATCGATCGGTCCTGGCTCACCGCTAGGCGCAACGGTTGTCCCTGCGCATTCCAGATCGTGACCAGTTTTGTGATATCCACCGGAACATCGTCGAATTGGATATCTTCCTCTTTCGTCAATCCGGATTTGTACAGAATATCCCCATTCCGGTCTTTGATCTGGATGATCTGTTTCTTTGGCGTGAGAAGCGTGTGTTCGTAGATCTGATTCCAGATGGCATCAAATTCAACATCGACCGAATCGATATTCCGCAATTCAATTTCATCCGATTTTCGGATTTCTTGCTTCAACGACTTTTTATCTTTTGGAATTTGTGGTTTTGGCTTCACCCGTTGTTTCTTCGCACGGACCCGTTTCGCCTGCGGTTCGATAAAATTCTTCAACCAGACAACTTCTTGATACAGGGATCGATCGAGGCTTGTCATGAGGTTTTGTTCAGTATAAAAGTACGACACAACGGCAAATCCAAGCAACGTCCCGCCGACAATCAGCGAATAATAGAGGGTCAGTTTGAACCGTATGGATCTGCGGAAATTCATCACGAATCCTTCATCACGTAGCCGACGCCGCGGACCGTGTGGATCAGTTTTTTAGTGAAACCGCCGTCGATTTTTGTACGAAGATGGTTGATGTACACGTCGATGATATTTGTTCCCGTATCAAAGTTATAATTCCAGATATGTTCGGTGATCGTGCTGCGGTTCAACGTCTTGTTCCTGTTCCGGATGAAATACTCCAGCAGCGCAAATTCTTTTGAGGTCAGGTCGATCATCTTGCCGCCGCGCACCGCCTTGTGCGAAACGAGGTCAAGGGTCAGGTCGCCGATTGCCAGCGTAGTGGCAGATTTTTCCGCCCCTTTCTTTCTGCGTAAAAGAGAACGGACGCGGGCGAGCAATTCAGTGATGGCGAACGGTTTAACAAGGTAGTCGTCTGCACCGTAATCCAATCCCTTAACGCGGTCATCGACGGTACTTTTTGCGGTCAGCATTAATACAGGGGTTTCATTCCCTTGTGCGCGGATAGAATTCAACACTTCAAGCCCGTCCTTCTTCGGCATCATGATGTCGAGAATGATCAGATCGTAGTGGTTTCGCCGGATCAGTTGCTCACCTTTTTCACCGTCCACAGCTTCTTCAACGGAATATTTTTCCTCCTCCAATCCTTTCCGGACAAGTGCGGAGATCTTCCGTTCGTCTTCAACAATGAGAATCTTTGCCGGTGTTTTTATCTCTTTCATTGTCATTGTTCGTCTCTATTTCACCCGCAGGTCATTTGTTTGAATTTCTTTTGACCAACGTCGTGCACCTGTAATGTCGTACGTTTCCAGGACCACCTTTCGCTCCGGGTGTTTTCCGCTGAACCGAAGCATGCCGAAGTTGCGTTTGTCATTCACCAGCGTTCCGGCGACACGGAGCGGATTCGAGAACTCTTTCGTTGGATTTCCTTCTCGCGTTTTCATGGTATTCAATCCTGAGGTCAACGGCGAACTGGTGAAATCATAGAGCGGATAGAAAGTTGTATCGTTGTGCAAAATCAATTCTGTATGGTGACGGTCGCCCGACAACAAGATAATCCCTGAAATTTTGTTCGTTTTGATATATGAAAGCAGATTTTTATAATCGCTTGAATACTGCGGCAGCGCTTCATACCACTCTCCATTCGGATTCAAGATTTGATTGCCGTTCACGACGATCTTAAATGGAGCAATAGAATTTGAGAGCGCATCCTTCAGCCACTGCATCTGCTCTTTGCCGAACATCGTTTTCTGTTCGTCGTCCGGCGCATCGTTTGGTGCGCGATGGTACCGGTCGTCGAGCAGGAAAAATTCGACGTCACCCCACGTGAAGCGGCTGAACACTCCTTTTGTTTCATCCGTACCATAGGTCTGGTTTCCCCAAAAGAGTTTGAATGTTTCCAACGCTTCGTTCCGCAGGCGATAACTTCTGTCCGCATTATTCGGACCGTAGTCGTGATCATCCCACGTCGCATAATTGTGTGCGGCTCCCAGGATCGGCTGCATCTCCGGAGTTTGCCGTGTGTGAGCATACCGATGCAGAATCCCCGCTTTTGTGTCCCAATCGATCTCCCGCAGATACGTATTATCGCCGATCCACAGCATCAGGTCCGGATTCTGTTGAGCAATGATGGAGAAAATTCCATAATCGCCGCCGTACGTGTTATTGGGACGATCCCACGGCGTTTCATTGATGTACGCGCAGGAACCGAACGCGACTGAGAAATCCGGCGGATCGGTGCGCCACTGCCATAGCGGCTGGGTCTGGAATCGGAGTGCGTAATTTCTCTTCACTATCTTTCCATCGATGAGCAGTTCGTATTCGTATTTTTTCCCCGGCAGCAATCCGGTGATCAATGTTTTTGTACTGAAAGCATTCTCTTCCGAGGTTTTTTGTGCAACACTTTTCTTTTTTATTGTCGTCTCTTTGGCATCCCAATATTGATATTGAACGACAGCCGGTTTTGTCGTCTGCACCCACAGCAATACTTCCGTCATCTGTCCGTAGCCGACCATCGGTCCGGAACGCAACGCAGATGTTTGTGAGAAAACAAACGGGACGAACGTACATACGACAACGAAGAATCGGAAAATTTTCAAAGCAGGACCTTTCAGTGATAAGTATTTCTCTTCACAAAAGTAGCCCAATTACAAAAAGGAAGCAAGTGTGGGCACATTCAAAATTTTGGCGAATCTCTTAACAATTTTTAATGCACAGCGAAGGCTGAACCTTGGATAATCCGCAACTTCTTTCTATATTTCTCGCATGAAAATTGTTCAATCAGTTATTCTCTTCGTGATGCTGCTGGGGAGTTGGTCGTGCGGTGTCGTTAACACGGTTGCAGTCAATGCAACGACGAATATCGTCGATTACGGTCTCGGTTCCGTTTACGAAGAATCCGATCTCGATCTCGCAGAAAAAGCGATTCCCGGAAACCTTGTGCTTCTCGAGGCGCTCTACCGTGCTAAAGATAAAGATGATGAACACCTTGCCTTCCTGCTGACGCAGGGATATACCGGTTACACACTCGGCTTTGTCGAAGATGTCGATGCACAGCGGGCAAAAGTACTATATGACCGTGCCCGCGGCTACGGATTGAGAGCACTGAAAAATAAGAATGAATCGTTTGCGCGGGCAATTGAAGAGGATGCTGCGGCATTCAAAAAAAGTCTAGAAAAATTTTCAAAGGAAGATGTCCCGCTCATCTTTTGGACGGCGAATGCGTGGGGTAATTTGGTCAATGTGAGCATTGCCGACCCGGCTGTACTTGTTGATCTCCCGAAAGTCAATGCACTGATGGAATTCGTTTTAAAGTATGATGAAGGATATTTCTACGGCAGTGCCCATCTCTATTTTGCGACGATCCTTGCTACCGTTCCAAAGAACCTCGGTGGAAAGCCGGACAGCGCGAAGGTCCATTTCGACAAATGTTTTGCACTCGGGCAGAAAAAATTCCTCCTCCCGTATGTCTACATGGCGAAAAGTTATTGCGTGCAGGTGCAGGACAAAGAGTTGTTCCAAAAATTATTGTCAACTGTCGACGAAACATCGCTCGATGTTCTTCCCGAACAAAGGCTCGTCAATGCTATTGCAAAAAAGAAGGGGAAGAAACTTGCGGAACGGATCGACGATCTTTTCTTTTAAATGTTTACCATCAACTGACGACGTGCTATGAAATCGATACTCCTTTTCTTTTATACTGTTCTTTTTACCCTCTCCCTGTTTTCACAGGAATTCAAGATTAAATTTGCCACTCTCGCGCCCGAGGGAAGCACGTGGATCAATGTCATGAAGGAGTATGACGCCGCGATCCGAAAAGAGAGTGGCGGACGGCTCGGTTTTACGATCTATGCCGGTGGTGTTGCCGGTGACGAAAAAGATGTAATGCGGAAGATCCGGCTGGGACAGTTCCATAGCGCGGGTGTGACAGGATTCGGTATCGGCGAAGTCGCCAAACCGGTACGCGTTCTTGATTCGCCGTTCATGTTTAAGAACACCGCAGAAGTCGATTACATCCTTGAACAGTTCGACGGCGAGTTGCGTAAGGAATTTGAGAATGGCGGATTTATCCTGCTGGGATGGGCGGAAGTCGGTTTTGTCTATGTCTTCACAAATTCCCCTGTCTCAAAAGTTGAAGATATGAAGAGTGTAAAAATGTGGGAATGGGAGGGAGATCCTGTTGCCGATGCAACGTTCAAACAATTCGGCATCAATCCGATCCAGCTGTCGATCACCGATGTCCTGACATCGCTGCAAACAGGGCTCATCAATGGCGTGTACACATCGCCGCTTGCAGCCGTGTCATTGCAGTGGTTTGCGGCAACAAAGTACATGATGGATTTTCCGCTCACGAATTCCATGGGAGCAGTGATCATTTCAAAACGAGAGTTCGATAAAATGCCTGCGGACATTCAACAGATTCTCTTGAAGCACGGCAAAACCTACATGCGCAAATTGACCGAACAGAGCCGCAGGGATAATCAAAAATCGCTGGAGACATTGAAGAAAAACAAGATCCAGTTTGTAAGACCCGACCCGAAGGAGATGCAATCGTACGATGAGATCGGCAAGCGCGCTCGACAAGCGATGGTCGGAAGATTGTTCTCGCAGGATCTTCTTACTCGTGTAGAGAAAGCATTGGCGGACTTCCGTGCAAAGGGTGGCAAATGAGTCTGTTGCTCTTCGTCGACAGATGGCTTGAAAAAGTTTCCGGATGGCTGCTCATTCTCTTCCTCGGCATCATGATCGTGATGTCGTTCGGTCAGGTGGTGTTGAGAAATTTTTTTGATTCAAGCATCGAATGGGGAGATGTCTTTCTGCGTCATCTTGTGTTGTGGGTCGGGTACTTTGGAGCGGTCATTGCGACCGGAGAGCGGCGCCATCTCAAGATCGAATTTCTTACCAAGTTAGTTCCCGCGAAGGTTCGAAAGATCTTTTTCATCCTTACCAACCTGTTCGCCGCGATCATCTGTTATTTTTTGATGCAGGCTTCGATCACGTTCGTGCAGCTGGAGATCGAATCCGAGAGCATGCTGATTCTCGATCTTCCTTCGTGGTATTTCATCATCGTGATACCGATCGGATACGCGATCATCTCCTTCCGATTTGCAATCCACTCGCTGGGATGGATCTCTGAAATTATGAAGGGAAATTGGGAGATCGAGGAGGTTCAGCATTTATGAAAGTCCTCTTCGTTGTTCTTGCCCTTGTACTGCTTATGCTCTTCTGTTCGCCGCTCTTCACGATCATCGGCGCGATATCGTTATACGGATTTTCCGTCGAAGGGATCGATACGGCGGCGATCATCATCGAGTTGTACAGGCTTGCAAGCCAGCCGGTGTTGCTTGCAATTCCATTGTTCACCGTTGCCGGATATTTTCTGGCAGAAAGCAAAGCGCCGCACCGCATCGTCGCACTCGCGCAAGCGTTGATCGGCTGGATGCCGGGCGGATTGGCGATCGTGGCACTCGCCGCCTGCGCGTTTTTCACGGCCCTTACCGGCGCTTCGGGCGTCACCATCATCGCCATCGGCGCACTGCTCTATCCGGCCCTGACGCAGGCGGGTTACGGGGAGCGCTTCAGCCTGGGCCTGGTCACTTCCTCGGGAAGC
>JACPGG010000190.1 GCA_016182545.1 Ignavibacteriales bacterium | reverse complement strand
TTGCGATGGCTTTTTTGTTTTAAAGACTCTTTGCTATATTGACCACAGCATCATGATCAACCGCCTCCCCACATATCTCTTGGTCATCTCTTTACTCGGCATGAACAGTTGTAGCGACCGCTCCGAGGATGAACCTCTCGAAAAAGCAGCGCTGCTCTCCCGAGAGGCAGGTGAGGAACTCGGGAAGTTGAACTATAAGAATGCAGAACGGCTGCTGGCGGAAAGTATCGAACTTTATTCTGCGGCGAACAACAGCGCCAAACTTGCCGAACAATATGCATCGCTCGCATCTGTACAATCCCTCGCGGGTAAACTTCCCGAAGCGCTGCAAAGTCTATCCACGCTCCGTTCGTTCTATCGCCAGGTTGCAGACCGCAATGCCGAATTGAGCACGCTACTTGAAATAGCCCGGCTCAATGTCCGACTTCATAATACCGATCAGGCAATACGGGCATTGGAAGAGGCGTATTTAAGCGGTCAGTTGTATCAGTTAAAAAAACCGTATGCGGTCTCCGCATTGCAACTCGGCAGTATCTATGCCTCACTCAGAAAGCATACAAAAGCGATTCAGTATCTATCCGTCGCATCGGCACAATTTTATCAACTTGCAGATACTGTCAATACCATCGAATCGATCGCCGCTTCAGTATCGTCGCTACTGCAACGGGGCAAGCGAACCGCAGCATTGCAATACTTTGCTCAGTGTGAGAATCTCCTTCTGTCAAATGTATCGACGGTCGACAAGGAATATGCATATGCCCTCTGCGGGTTTGCATTCATGCAGGCACGCGAATGGGACCTTGCAAAACGCTCCTTCGAAAAACCACTGTCGATCGACACGTATATCCCTTCATCGTCTGCATATCTTCTCCATCTCGGTCTGGGGGAGGTGATGTACAGAAATTATTCATTCGATGATGCGCAGCGTTCGTTCGTCACCGCATATAAATCTGCCAAAGACCATTTGCCACCGCTTGTCCAGGCGTATCTGCTCATCCGCATTGCAGATTGCGAAGTAAAAAAGAATGTCACTCAAAACAATCAAGAACGGTTCATTCGTGCAACACAACTGTATGAACATGCTCAGACCTTGTGTTCCAAAGCGGGATATGGACTTGGTGAGGCGGTCATTCTTCATCGGTTCGGGGTTTTGAAGGAAATATCGGGAGACGAGTACACCGCACTCACATACTTCAGGCGCGCGTTCGACAAATTTCTCACTGCCGACATGAATGTTGTCCCGGTGAATCAATTTGTGAATTTCGGTGATCTGATGGAATCCGGAGAACGATCCTCATTGGAGCATTCATTCTCGGCACCGTTGATCTCACTCTTGCTTCGTGCAAGAAACTATACCGATGCCGCTGAGTACACAGAACGTACACGTGCGTTCTCATTGCAGCAGATGATCAATACGTACGATCTTGAATTCAAAGATCCAACGAAACAAAAATTATATTCCGATGTTCGGGCGGCACAAAGGAGATTGATTGAATCGCAAAGAGCCTTGTTTTATTTTGTAAAAAACAGCGACAACGATCATACGGTACGATTGCAGCAGGGACTGATGAAATCGAAAAACGACCTCACACACGCCCTCTCATTACTTTCCCAATCATATCCTGAATTAAATTTCCTGCATGCATCAAAGAAGATCTCGGAGGTCACCCGCTCATATTTGCCTTCCCCCGTCACGATCCTCCGGTATTATTTTTCGGGGAACGAAGCATGGCTCTTTATCATCAGAAGGAATGAGGAGATCACTGCGGTAAAGATCTCTTCCTTCGGGCTTGAACTGAAAAAGAAAATGGCGAGGTTTGTTGCACTCGTGTCGAACGCGGAAACGGTGGACTTTGAACGGAAACAGCTCGCGAATGAGCTGTATACTTTTCTTATTCAACCTGCGGAGCGGTTCGGATCACAGCGATTCCTCATTGTCTCACCGGATGGATTGGAAAAATTTCCGTTCCATGTTTTGACAAAGAACGGACGTCCGTTGATCGAATCAACGGAGGTCTCGTATCTTCCCTCCCTCTATTTTTTGCATGAACGAAAGGCTCTCCCCCGGTTCATAATAAATGTCGTTGCAGCTGGTTTTTCTCCCGATGCACGATGGGGACTGGAATTTGAACTTCGCGACATTCGGAGTTTCTACAAAAACACCCAGGTGTTTGTGAAACAGAGTGCTACGTTAGAAAAGTTGGAGTCCGCCACCGGTGAGTTGCTGCACATCGCTTCTCTTTTTGATTCAACGCCCGACGGAGAGCAATCCATTATCCTCTCCGACGGAGGTTCGTCTGTTATGGGGACCAATGTACCTATTTCTAAATTCACTGCGCTTACTCCCTTTCCGTTCGTCTATCTTGCGGACATCAATGCAAAAACTAATTCGATAACGAAAGATCATTCGGTGATGTGGTTGATGAACGGCACGCAATCACTGGTTGTGAATGAACTGCCGATCACTCCGAGGTTGAGCAGGGCATTTAATGAAGAGATCTATTCGACGTACTCCTCCACATTCAGTCCGTACACAGCGTACAGGCAGGCGATGATCCAATTGAGCAAACAGAAAGAGTTCTCCGACGGAATGTCGTTCGCGGCATACTTTTATTACGGGTTGTAGGGGCAGATGTCAGAGATCTTGCCGAATCAGAAACGGAGCATTCGGAGTTTGCACAAACCTATCACCACGATGTCTGACATCTTCATTTAGATATGATTCAGAATAATCGGGATCAAGAACCACGCCCAGCACAATCCTCCGAACACCAAACCGGCAATCGCACCGATCCCCCAGAAGACCATTTTCAATTCATTCTCTATCTTATGTGAATTACGGTATGCAAAATAGCCGGAGAGGATGCCCAATGCGAGCGAAAGGATCGAGATGACGAGAAAAACGGTAAAAACAATTTGATCAGGCATATTTAAAATGATTTGGCAAGTCTTGCAGACTTGCCAAATGTGGGTTCACTTTTTTCGTTACTTTGACCGTTTGATCTTGACGCTGCCAAGTCCGGATTCGATATAAACATTCATCCGCCCTTCGGCATCTTCGTAATTCTCAGACTCGTATGTCCCTTTTTTCTTCCGGATGAATTCGTCATCGATCGTAAAATTCGAAAGCCAGCTGTCTTCGTACTTCACCCTCACGCCGAGTTTCTTTGGCACGACGACAGTGATCGCACCCAATCCGACGCTCACGGTTACATCCACGGTCCGTTTCAATTCCCCGCCGAAATCGAGATAGTACGATCCGACTCCCCCTTCAAATGTCATCTTACGGAAATTCGCATTGTTCAGATTTTCCGCAACAAATTTGCTCACTCCCGTTTCGATCACCAGATTGTCGATCACACCGCTGTTCTTTTCATCGAATCGCATCTTCGAAGAACTTGCTCCTGTTGAGATCGTCAGATCCTCGATCTCCAACCCGGAAAAATCGAAATCGGATTTTCCGGCACCGAGTTCCGCTTCGATGGAAATCGGTACCTCATCAGTCAACCTGATGTACCACTCATCTGGTTTCATATTGATATGGTTCAGATTGACATTCACATCCCCGTTCCTTGAATGGACAACTTTTGTTCCTTCAGGATTCATCTCGATGCGTAAATCACCCACGCTTCTCCGAATGGAATATTCGAAGTCCAGTTCGGGTTCATTGTCTTTATCTTTTCTTCGGTATAAGACCTCCACGATCTTTCCGGGATCCCCTTTTTCAAGATTCACCGAACCGAACGTGGAATTGAGATACACCTTTACCTCTTTTTCGTCTGTCCTTTTCACTTCGCGCTGAATTGTTTGCGCCGTGACGGAACCGGCGGTGACGAAAAGTATGAATACGATATATGTCAACGATGTCTGATTTTTCATAGAAGCACCTGTATAGAGCGGGGCTTGTCGTGTTTACGAGTTGAAATCAAAAGAGTTGCGGCTAATAGTGATGGATTTTCTTCTTCAATTTCTTGTACAATATCTCGCGTGCACGGAAAATATGAGCCTTTACGGTGCCCAATGGAAGGTGCAGTTCATCGGCAATTTCCTGATAATCCTTGTCTTCCGTATGCCGCATGAGAATGACCATGCGATATTTTTCGGGAAGTGAATTGATGGCATCTTCCAGCACTTTTGCCCGTTGGCGGGCTATCATCGTCTTATCCGGTTCGTATGTGGAATCGGGGATTTCGAATGTGTATTCGCTGTCTTTCGATTCGATCGGCTTGTCGATGGAAAATGTCGCCAATTTCTTTTTCCGGATGTAGTCGATGCAGTTGTTCGTTGCGATCTTGTACAGCCATGTCGAGAATGCAAATTCTTCGTTGAAATTGTGCAGCGATTGGAACGCCTTGATGAACGCTTCCTGCGTCAGGTCTTCCACTTCGTCTTTTTCGTGTATCATGCGGTATAATAAATTATAGACCTGATCATGATACTTCTTCATGATGCTGCGATATGCTGTCTGCTCTCCTTTGAGTGCTGCCTTGATGTGGCGGGAATCTTCGGCGCGTGAATCGAGCTTTCGCTGTGCAAGAATTTCCTCTCGTGTCTTTGCAGGGGGTGTTGATGCTGTATATGAGGAGGTCTTCTTGTGTTGTGGCATGTTTCGGATTGGTACCGTTCAATTCTTACAAGAAATTAGTCAAAATTGGATGCACTTGCAAGAATACTCTCGCGGGACGAAGCAGATTCAATGGTTGAGATTAGAGACAAATCTTGCTATACTCTATCTGCATTTTTACTTCTGACCATTCAAATTTTTAACTCGGATTCGTTATGTCTGTTTCAATTATTGTCGGCGCCCAGTGGGGCGACGAAGGCAAAGGGAAGATCGTCGATATGCTCAGCGAGGATATCGATATTGTTGCACGGTATCAGGGAGGCGCAAATGCCGGGCACACAGTCTGCATCGGCGATAAGAATTATGTACTGCACCTCATCCCGTCGGGAATATTCCACAAACATGTCAAATGCGTCATTGGCAACGGCGTTGTCATCGATCCTGTTGCATTGATGGAAGAGATCAAGATGGTGCAGTCGTTCGGAGTGAAGATCGACGGACGGCTTTTCATCTCGCACAATGCTCACCTCATCATGCCGTATCACAAACTTCTCGACAACATCCGCGAGCAGGGTTCACAAAAGATCGGCACCACCGGGCGCGGCATCGGTCCTGCGTACATCGACAAGTACATGCGCACGGGTATCAGAGTCGTCGATCTGTTGGACCGCAAAGTGCTGCGCGAAAAATTGACCCGTAACATAGAAGAGAAGAACCAGATTCTCAGTAAAGTATACGGGAAAACAGAGATCGACATCGAGCAACTGATCAACGAGTACCAGGAATTCGACAAGCAGATCGATCCGTTCGTCACTGACACTTCCGCATATCTCAACAACGCACTGCGAAAAAAGAAAAAAGTGCTCGCCGAAGGAGCGCAGGGCGCTCTGCTCGATGTTGACCACGGTACATATCCGTACGTGACATCGTCTAATCCTACAAGCGGCGGTGCATGCACAGGTTTGGGCATTCCGCCGACATCGGTGAAATCGATCATCGGCATTGTGAAGGCGTACTCAACCCGGGTCGGCAACGGTCCCTTCCCCACGGAACAGATCAATGAGACAGGCGAGACACTCCGCACAATCGGTCATGAATTCGGCGCAACCACCGGTAGACCACGCCGTACCGGCTGGCTCGATATGGTCAGTTTGAAATATTCATTGATGGTCAACGGCATCAACGAAATTGCACTGACAAAGCTTGATGTGCTCGACGATTTCGATAATATCAATATCTGTGTTGCCTATAAGAAAGATGGGAAAATACTGAAATCATTCCCGACCGATGTTCAGACACTTGAATCCGTTGAACCGGTGTACCGGTCATGTAACGGATGGAAAAAGAAAATCTCTGACGCAAGAAAATGGAAGCAGCTGCCGAAGAACACGATGAAATATGTTGAGATGATCGAAAAATTATCCGGCGTGAAGGTCTCGGTCGTTTCCGTCGGTGCGCGGCGGGATCAGACGATCGTGCGGTAGTGATGCGCATTGAAATGAAGTTTCATGTTTCAGGATAATTGCATTGCTTGAAACGTGAGACCTGAATCGTGAAACTGTATGAAACTCAACACTCGCAGTCCAAAGACCGGTAGAATCAAGATCGCCTTGTTCGTTGCTGCGGTGTGCATTGTCATCCCTATTCTTCTCTACACGCACAATCTCGTCACACAACTCCAGAACAAGCAGCGGGAAACAGCAGCGTTGTATGCCCGTTCGTTAGAATATATTGCCAACAGCCCAACCTCCGGCACGGATTACACTTTCATTTTCGACGAGATCATCGGGTCGATCGATTTTCCCGTCATCTTAACGGACGGCGCGGACAAAGAGATCATCACCACAAAAAATATTCTGTTGGACTCCTCTCTGACAAAGGAAAAACAGAAAGAATTTCTATTCACTATGATCCGTTCGATGGATGAAGACAATAGACCGATCCGTGTTACGTTTCAGGATTCGATCGTTCTCAGCAATGTTCACTACGGCGAATCGCCGCTCGTTGTGCAATTGCGGTGGCTGCCATTTGTGGAAATAATCATCGGTGGGCTGTTCATTCTGGTCGGATATATCGGATTCAGTTATATCAAACGAAGCGAGCAGAGCAATATCTGGGTCGGCATGGCACGCGAGACCGCACACCAACTCGGCACGCCGCTTACCAGCATGATGGGGTGGATCGAATTGTTGAAGCATCAGGCGGGCGATAATAGAAAAATTCTTGAAACAGTTTCCGAATTCGAACACGATGCACGCAGGCTGACGAAGGTCGCGGAACGATTCTCCAAGATCGGATCGAAACCTGATTTGAAGGAAGAGAACATCGACGAAGTGCTGCAACGGGTGATCCGTTATTTTGCAAAGCGCCTTCCGCAGATGGGAAAAAAGGTCGATATTTCAATCGCCACCGATCATCCCATCACCGCACATATCAATGTAGAATTGTTTGAATGGGTCATTGAGAACCTGATCAAGAACGCGCTCGATGCGATGGAAGAAGGAAAAGGATCGATCACATTCTTTATTGCAAAAGAAGGAGACCGTACGATCATCGATGTGAAAGACACGGGAAAAGGTATTGACCCGACATACCATAAAGATATTTTCCGCCCGGGCTTCAGCACTAAAAAGCGGGGCTGGGGACTGGGACTTTCGCTTTCTCAACGAATCATTGAGATCTACCACAAGGGCAAACTCACGGTGAAAGAGAGCAGAGTCGGCGAAGGAACGACATTCCGTATTATTCTAAAGTAAACGCCATTGCAAAGCGGTTAAAATTCCAAATAACAAGCACCGAATCTCAAATAAACTTCAAAAAAAATTTCACATGATAAATACTGCTATAGAAAATTTGAGATTTGGAATTTGATATTTATTTGTAATTTGTTATTTGAGATTTGCGGCTTCAATTTTTCGGCTTAAACACGTTCCACCCTATCAGCGCACCAAGCACAGAGAACAATGTATTCGGGAGAATATAAAAGAACACGGCGAGAATAGACCCGAACAGATTCGGTTCTTCTTCCTTTGCTTGTTCGATGAGTGCATAAAACTCCGGCGGCATCTCGACATTCATCTTCTCGATCAGTCTCATCATCATCTCGACCGCAACATCGCCGAAAACGAGCGTGACGATCACCTGAATGATCACAGCCGCAACCGATGCTATCAAGCCGGAAAAGATACCGAGTTGAATACAGTCGTTCTTGATCAACGGGTCGGTCTCCGGTGTAAAATCTTTTTGATACAACAGCACAGCAAGAAATCCACCGAGCAAGACCCCTGCGCAGCAAAGACAATTGATAAGATTCAATCCCGGCACAGCCCACAGCGTTGCAATGAGCAATCCACCGTACAGTGACGGCATCAGTTTATTTGGTTTTGGTTTCATAATGGACCGTAATTTTTTGAATGATTGAACGCATGATCTCGGATAATGTTCTGTGAAGGATGAATGCCAACCCGACTCCGAAGAGAGTACCGGTCACTATTCGTGACAGTACAAATGATTCATAGAAACGGGTGAATGAAAGCATCCCGTCGAGTGCCATCGGAATTCCGCTTATGAATAGCAGAACCAGAGCGGAAAATTCTTTCTTCCGCAACACAGGCAACAGACGAAACAGGATAAGCGCGGTGAGAAATCCAAAATAGATAGCCGTACATCGAATGCAGACGGCGAATGGCTCGTTGTGAATGTGGAATGAACGGGATCCAAATTGGTGGCAAATCGTGGAATACATTCTATAGAGAATGTCCGATATTACGGAGCCGGAGAACAGTGGAGCGAGCACGATGCCGGCACACCAAAGCGCTGCAAAACCAATCACTATCGATAATTCTTTTTTCATTCGGATAAAGTGTAGGTGAAAGTTGGAAAAGAAGCAAATAGAGATCAAAAAAGAATTTGCAACAGTTCTTTTCCCTTCGTACACTCTACCCAATCAGTTTAAAGGAACTTCTATGAAGCACATTTGTATCTTACTTCTCTTCATCACTGCCTCACTCTCAGCGCAGACAGTCTCCGATCTTGTTGCGCAATCGGATGACCTTTCGATGGTCGTTTTCGATCGGCAAGGGTCATTTGAAAAATTGCAGCAGGCGGAAAAACTTGAGCCGGATAATTTCGACATCCTCTGGCGCATCAGCCGCAGTTATGTCGATATCGGCGAACATTTGCCGAACACAACGGATGCGGAAAAAGAAAAACAGCTCGAATACTATCAAAAAGCGCTGGACTATGCAGAGCGTGCCGTGAAAGCAAAACCCGATGCGTTTGAGGGATACATCAGGCGTGCCATTGCCAACGGGCGCGTGGCACTCTTTAAGGGGGTCTGGAGCGCGATCGATTTTGTGAAGCAAGTGAAAGCAGATTGTGAAAAGGCGATTTCACTCAGTCCAAACGATCCGTTGCCTTATTATATACTCGGACGAACGCACGCAAAGTTGTGTGAAAAACCGAAGATGATCCGCTGGCCGCTCGGTCTGGGATGGGCAAATATGGAAGATGCGATCAAGAATTATGAGAAGGCGTTATCATTGCGGGGGAATTTTATCATGTATCGTCTTGATGCAGCCCGCGCATACATCGAGGAAGATGAAGAAGAAAAAGCGAAGGAATATCTCATTGCAATCTCGGCATACCCGAAGCAGGATGAAGATGACGATCAATACCGCAAGGATGCCAAAGATTTGCTCGAGAAGTTGAAATAGGAAGTATAGAGAGACTTCCGAAGTCTTTGAGACTTCGGAAGTCTGGTTTGGTTAGAACGAATACGTTGCTGTCAGCACACTGCGCCTGCCAAGAAGCGATCCGCCGAAAATTTCATAGTGCTCTCTATCCAAGAGGTTCGAAATATTCAGATTCATTGAAAGACTCTCGTTCACCTGATATCCGCCCGATAATGTCACAAGAGCGTACGCTTTGATTTGGCCGGCAAACACCCCTGCCGACCAGAAGTATGGCGGAACATACTTGACCTTCAAGGCAATATCATAGTTTTTGCTCTGGTACGTTACGCCGACATTCGTTTTCCACCGCGGCGAGTTCGGCTGAATTTGATTTCTTTCGTTAAGGGTAACACTGTTTGTATCGATTTCAAATTGGAAGTACGTGTAGTTTGCATCAAAAATTATTTCTTCGGTCAGGTAATAATTGACACCGATATCGTATCCGTATTCATAGACCTTGCCGACATTCTTATACGACCAAACGGCGTGCGAGAAAACTGTATCAGCCCCCGTGCGATAACTTGTTCGTGTTATTCCCGTCGGTGATTTTAAATTGACAGGATCCGCCCCTTCGCCGAAACCGGCTCCGAGATCGGAGATAAAATCTTTCAGACGATTATAATAAAGGTCGACCGTAAGGAACAATGAATTTTCAATCACTCCATTATATCCGAGTTCCACCCCCTCGATTTTTTCAACTTTCAAATACCTGTTTCCCCTGTATGCCAATCCTGATGCGGTTGTGGCTGAGAATGTTGTGAATCCTCTGTACGGATGATTGACGTATAAGTATAACTCTGAGTAATTCGGTGATTGAAATGCTTTATTGTAGGTAGCCCGGAAGTTATGATTTGCGTCCGGAGAAAAGACAATGGCAGCTTTGGGCGAGAAGAAGCTCTCGTGCAGTGATGATCGGTCATATCTTCCCGCAACAACCGCTTTGAGCTCTGTTGCAAACCTGTATTCCAACTGTCCAAAAATACCGGTTGTATTATCGTCTCTCTTTCCCAACATCAAGGTGTTCTTAGTGTCAATAGAAATTAACCTGTGCGATAATCCGGCAACAACAAACAGCTGGTTATCGAAGAACAGCCGATTGTATTGAACCTCTCCTTGCGTCATATTCGCATCTTGGACGAGATCAAGTCCTGTGGAAAGTGAAACTTCCGGAGCCATATTGATACGGGATTGAGTCCACACATTAACATTGAATCCGTAATCACTATAACTCAGTCTTGCAAACGGACGACGTGCGCGCTGTACTTGGACCCGTCCGATGCCTGTGACGATCACTTCATTCTCAACCTGAGTGATGCCTCCTTCGACGGTAGACGATCCACCCCATTCGTAATCATGGTCCAGTCGTCCGGATAGATAAAACTGACTCACAGGATCGTCACGCATCTCTGCCACTTCTTTGTTCAATCCGCTGAAACTTTCGTATTCGAATTTCTGATTGTTATTGATCTGATCTTGAAAGGCGCCGTTTGTTGCAGCGTTGTAGATATCCTGTTGCCGGCTCCCTGTGATCGATCTCGTTCTTGTTTTACTGAACGTCTTCCCTGTTACACCCCCCATATTAATCCTGTACGAATAATGCTCGTATTGTCCGGAATGACGAACATCGCCGCGGAACATGCTCAACTCGCCGACCCCCGCAGTTACCTTTGTGCCAAGCATCGCTTTCGGAGGAGTTGATGTTATGTTCAGTACACCGTTGTACGCATTGGCACCATACAGTGCCGATCCGGGACCCCGCACCATTTCAACCCTGCCCAGGTCTTCCAGAGGGGTCGACATACCATTCCACTCAGTCGAACTTAAGAATGCAGTTCCTAAATCGCGTCCATCCAGAAGGATCAGTACCCGGCGATTCAACGAGGAATTGAATCCGCGCGTATTGAGATTGAAATCATAGAGTCCACTCTGAACAAGGTCAACACCCGGTTGTCCTTCAAGCAGTTTCGGCAGTTGTCCGCTTGAAGCACCGCGTTGCAATCCTTTTCCTTCCACCACCGAAATCGCAGCAGGAGCTTCCGTGATCCGTTCCTTCTTCAATGAAGCGCCGTAGACGAGGATTTCATTCATCTGAACGCTCTCATTTTCCAAACTGATAATGACATTCGTCGCTTTGCCCTCTTCGACATTCACTGTCAATTCGATTGTCCTATGTCCGACAGAGGACACGATGAGCGTATGCATGCCGGCAGGAACCTTCATCAACGTGAATTCACCGTTGACATTGGATGACGTACCGATCGATGTTCCCTTGATCAAAAGATTCACAAACGGAAGCCGCTCTTTTGAATCAACGTGTTGCGTAATACCGGTGATCGATCCGATATTTTTCACTGCAATCTGCCGGAGTGAGTCGAGCACCGATTGTTGTGCGTCGAGCAACGAGACAACGAGAAGAAGCAACAGGCAGAATCGTACCGTTGGTTTCACATGATCCTCCTAGACATTAATATGCAAAAACAGAGCGTCCCAATTCCGAAGAATTGGGACGCTGAATCAGTTCATCATATAAGTTTGAGATCGATTAAAAATTCTTCACTGTCAGCTCACGAAAGTTGCCGGGGCTTTCGGTATTGCCGGCAAGGAACATCTTTACCGGTCCGACCCCTTTTACAAGCCACACTTTCGCAGTCACGCCGGAGCTTGCCGTAACACCGTTCACGACAGCAGCGCGATCGATTTTAATATAGTATGCCGAGAATGTTTGCCCATTGACAGTTACGTCTTGCTTGCCTTCCCATTTCCCTGTGATCTTCAACGTTATGTTTGTCACTGCTCCCGGATTAGCATAGCTCGCATATGTTTGTTCAAAGCAGGTGAATGTTCCGCCGATACCTGCACTCGGTGATGCAAGTTTAATGAACCGCAACGAATCCATTCGAACTCCCGCCGCTCCTGCAGAATCTTTCACAACAGAACTGCGGAAGAACTGTCCAAGGTTTGTCATATAATAATAGTCGTGCGATGTTGAATCATAATAGACAAAGATCGGGGTGAATACCGTTACGCCGGGAGCGACAGTGGTGGAGTCGTATATTAAAGAAGCGGATGTTCGACCACCATTTTTTGAAGAAACATATGCGCCGTATTGGGCACCAAAAATTGCCGAGAGCGGTGTTGCAGCTGAGCCAACAGACCACGAGGAAGCATAGACTGCACTGCTGCCGGAAACGGGTGTTTCTGTATCTTGTACGGTCAGATATCCGTTGTATGTGAATTTATGACCCGCTGTTAACGGAAACACGTCGTTTGGTACGGTCTTATCCTCTGCCGGCGCGGTTGTTTCATCCTTGCATCCGTTGAACATTGCTATCGAAGCAAGTGAAACAAGACAAATAAGTGTGAATAAAGATTTCTTCATACTACCTCCTGTTTGAAAATTTGTGAATTGGGGTCCAATACAAAAACGTGTGTAATAATAGGTATTGAGGATTTGAGAGTCAAGCAATGTTTAGAAATTGTAAATAAAATTAACGTTTTGCTTTTGTACATATCATTCGCCATATTTTGGCGCATTGCAATACAAAAACGGAGAAAACTATGCTAAAAGTAATCATATCTTGCTTCTTGCTTTTTATTTCAACTCACGTATTTGCGGGAGGGTTTCAATTGAATGAACATGGCGCGCGAGCCATGGCACAAGGGGGCGCATTTGCCGCGCGGGCGTACGATGCATCGGCAATTTATTTTAATCCCGCGGGATTAGGTTTTCAAAAACAAAATTCGGTGTATGTCGGAACAACATTGATAAGCCCGACCTCGATATTTTACGGACCGACAAATTTAAATCTCGGCACCAAGAACGAGATGGTCGACCAACTTTTTACACCGATCAATCTCTATGCATCATACCGTATCAATGATGATATCAATGTCGGCATCGGTGTCAACAATCCGTTCGGATTGGGAACCGAATGGGAAGATGGCTGGTCGGGAAAATTCATCACGCAGAAAGTGGACTTAATGTCGTTCTTCTTCTCTCCTACCGTTGCCTACAAAGTGACCGATCAGTTGTCGGTCGGCGCAGGTTTCAATTATGTCACCGGCGATGTGACGATCCAACGGTATGTCAGTGACCCGTTCGATCCCCATGGAAAAATAAATCTCGATTTAAGCGGAACAGGAGCCGGTTTTTCCTTCGGACTGCTCTATAAAATAACCGAAGAGTTTTCCGCCGGCGCCTCCTATCGATCATCCATTAAAATAGACGCCGATGGGACGGCAGAATTCACACCTAACCGTTCAATTTATCCCGGTGGCGACGCGGCTGCTTCACTTGAATTGCCGGCAACAGCATTTGTCGGTCTTGCATATAAAGTAATGGAGAACCTCGAAATTGAAGCGGACTACCAATATGTCGGCTGGTCTTCGTATAAGGAACTGAAGATTGAGTTCAAAAAGGATGCGTCTTCCACCGTTTCCCCGAAGAATTATGAAGACACGTATATTTTCCGTCTTGGCGGAGAATACACGATGGATGCGCTGCAAATTCGATTCGGTTATTTATTCGATAATAATCCTGTTACCGATACATATACGGAGCCGCTGTTGCCCGATGCAGACCGTCACGGTTACAATATCGGCTTTGGATACAAAGTGTCTGATAATATTGTTCTCGATGTGGCATATCTCTTCCTTCAATTCAGCGACCGGACAGTGACCGGTACTGCGATAGATTTCGACGGAGTGTATCAATCCCGTGCAAATCTGCTGGGAATCAATTTCGGTTATTCCTTTTAAAAAGGATGAACTATAATTTTATAAGGAGTTTACTATCATGAAATCTTTTAAAATACTCGCCGGAATAATGTCCGTGGTCTTGGCGATCGTCATCCCAGGATGCTCGGACGAAGCACCATCAGACCTTCCAAAAAGCGACTTGGGATCTAATACCGTTACCAAATATGTCTCCGTTGGAAACAGTTTGACCGCAGGATACCAATCGGGGGGACTATATGAAGACGCGCAGATGTACAGTTTCCCGAATATTATTGCACAACAGCTCTCTAAAGCCGGAGCAAGTTTGGGGAAATTCGAACAGCCGATCTGGGGTAATCCCGGTTCACCGGATGCGACAGGAAAAGCGTCGCGATACGAACTGATCAGTCTTGAAGGACCGGTAATCGGACCGCGCGGAGTCGCTGCGGGAACAGGCACTAACACAGCGCTTGCCAGACCGTACGACAATCTCGGAATTCCGGGAGCGGTTCTTTTTGATTTTCTCGATACGACAGACTTCATTACGAAAGCAACTGCACGACAAAATCCGTTTTTCCCGCATGTACTGAGAAGTGCAACATTCGGCAAAAGCATCTTTGAACAATTGAGGAACATCTCGCCAAAACCGGATATTGTTACATTCTGGCTTGGCAACAATGATGTTCTCGGATTTGCGACAAGCGGAGGTGCGAATCCGAACGCTCCGACAAGCGCCGCAGCATTTGGAGCGTTGTATGCACAAGCATTGGATTCTCTCCGTGCTGCATTGCCGAATGCAAAAATTGTCGTCGCTAATATCCCTGACGTCAGAGCGATACCGTACTTTACGACCGTCGGTCCCGCAGTCGCTGCTGACCTTAAAGGAGCTTTCGCAATCAGTTATCAAAAACATGGTACGAATGGTCCCGGCGACGGATCATCGTATTTGACTGAACAAAATCCACCCCTGCTGATACTTCCTTCCAGCAGTTATGTGACACAAATCGGGACTCCGACAGGAAAATATTATAGCAGCAACAACAAACCTGTACCTCCGGGCGTCGATACGACGCAAATGCTCGGCCTTAATTATTTGAATCCGATCCCTGATGCATTGATTCTGGACTCAGCCGAGCAAGCAACTGCAGCAAATGCCATTGCGGCATACAACCTAACAATTGCACAGGTTGCTGCGGCAAAGAACGCTGTCGTAGTCGACATCAACGCCATTTTCAATTCTATCAAGAAAGATGGTTACAACATTTCGGGTGAAGTGTACACGGCGGATTACGTTTCCGGTGGATTATTCAGTCTGGATGGCGTACACCCCTCTTCGCGAGGTGCCGGTATTGTGGCAAACGAATTCATCAAAGTCATGAACTCCAAATTCGGAATGCATATACCGTACGTCGACATCTCAACACTGCCGGGCATTCCCGCACCGTTGGCAAAATATGCAGGGAAGAAATTCATGCCACAGCTGACAGCTTCTGCTTCAAAAAATATTCGGGATCTGTGGAAATAAACTCCGCGCAAAACAAAAAACTCCCGATCATGATCGGGAGTTTTTATTTTAAACTGCTGTAAAAATTTTTCTTCTTCAATGTTTTAACTCTCCGACGTGAATTTCATCATGCCGGTCGAGCGGTTCAAGGTGGGTCGTAATATGTACTGCAGAGCCAAGGTGAGCATACAAATGCTTCTCAATGTCTGTGGAAACCCGATGCGCATCTTCCAATAGTGTCGAGACGGGAAAGAGGAGATGGAATTCGATCCAGACCGCATTACCGCTGTTGCGGCAGCGTAACTCGTGGTACGTCAAACCACGTTTCAGTGTCTCTTCATCCAGCAGCTTTTTAATTTTGTTCTCGGTTTCGTGATCGGCTTCATCCATCAATCCTCCCACCGATTTCCGCACTAATTTTCCACCCTCCCACAGTATGTTCAATGCAACCAGAATGGCTACGATCGGATCGAACATGAACCATCCGGTACCCATCACTAATATAAGTCCCGCAACGACACCGAAGCTCGTCCACGAGTCGGTCAGGACATGCTTTCCATTTGCAATAAGGATCAGAGAATTCGACTTCTTTCCGCGCCAGACAAGAAATCCGCCAAGCGCAAGGTTGATGACCGATGCGCCGAAGATGAAATACGTCCCGGTATCAAGATTTTCGAGCGTGATGCCGTACACAAGTTTGTCCACCGCTTCATAGATGATGAAGAGCGCGGCAATGATGATCAACAAACCTTCTGTCCCGGCAGAGAAGAAACTGATCTTATCGTGTCCGTACGGATGGCTCTCATCTGCAGGTTGAAAAGTGAGCCACATGCTGTACGCCGCAAACGCAACGGCGATGATATGCACGACCGATTCTGCAGCATCGGAAAGGATCGCCGCCGAGTTCGTGATCAGGAACGCGTACCACTTTCCGACAAGCATTACAATCCCAATGGCGAGGGACAATCTGATCGCAAATTGCTGTTGTTGTCTATGTAAATGATTCATTCTTTCCCACCAATTAGAAACATCGGATACGGCGTGCATTCATTGTACTAAGATTTTCCTCGTGAAGAAATCCGAATTTTCGTATATTAAAGAGTATTGAGGCCGAGATGATGAAATGGCAGACATGCTGGTCTTAGAAGCCAGTGCCGCAAGGCGTGGGGGTTCAAGTCCCCCTCTCGGCACACCTTTATGAGTGTTGGAACTGAATGACCTTTCTAAATCCCTTTGTTTTATTCGGACTGGCTGCGGCGGCGATCCCAATTCTTATCCATCTGCTGAATAAACGGAAACTTCGCACGATAGAATTCAGTACGTTGACGTTTCTCAAAGAACTTCAAAAGAACAAGATGCGGAAGATCACTGTACGACAATGGCTGTTGTTGCTGCTGCGGACTCTTGTGATAATTTTTCTCGTCCTCGCATTTTCCCGCCCGGCATTGAAGGGAAACTTAGGCACGCTCGGCTCACATGCAAAAACATCGCTGTTGATCATCCTGGACAATACGGCAAGTATGGATCTGCATAGTGAACGGGGGAAATTTCTCGATCAGGCGAAGGAACAAGCATTACAGATTGTTTCGTTGATGGAAGAAAATGACGACGCGATCATCCTCCGCCTTTCGGACCTGCAGTCATTGACGATGGAAACAGCGTCGCATGACAGACAAAAACTTCAGTCGCTGATACAAGAAACGTCGGTCAGCGTCGTTCACAGAACGATTGACGTTGCACTCAGATCGGGTTCTACGCTGTTGCAACGATCGAAGAATATCAACAAGGAAGTATACATTCTCACCGACGGGCAGCTCTCCACGCTGCACTCCGTTGGCAGAGAAAGAAAAAAGAAAGAGCAGGTGTTCGAGCCGAATGTTAAATTATTGTACACTCAATTCAAGAGCACACTGCAAAATAATATCGGTGTTGAACGGATCTCGATCCCACCCACATTGCTTCAAAGGAACAGACCTGTTGTCGTTGCCGCCGTGGTAAAAAATTTCGGATCTACCCGCGTTGAGAATCATTTGGCAAGTCTATCGATCGGTGCAACGCGCATTATGCAGAAAAGCATATCGCTCGACGGCGGGGAGACCGGCACGCTCGAATTTACTTTCACGCCGACACGAACAGGATTCATCACCGGTTCGATCCGTTTGGAAGATGACGAATTTGAAATGGACAACGTTCACTACTTTTCACTCCCCATTCCCGACAATATTTCTGTGACGCTTGTGTCAACCGACGAAACACATGCACGGTATATCTCGACTGCGTTGAATATTGCAAACACACTCTCATCAACGTCATTCATCACTGTCAATCGCATCACACCCGGACAACTCTCAACGACAGTTGCGCGTGCAAGTGATGTGATCATACTTTCAGGAGTAAAGAATATTTCGGACCGACAGCAGCAATTGTTAAAGACCTACGTTTCTGACGGCGGAAGCATCCTGTTCTTCCCTTCAACAGACTCGCTTTTCTCAGATTATGGGTATGTGCATCAATTCAGCATTCCCGAATTTCGTAAGAACGTCATGAAACCGCCCGGAACTCAATTTGGTACAATCGATATTCAATTCCCGATCTTTTCCGGCATGTTCGATCCCGGTCAATCGAAGAACCAAGCCATTGAATCACCCGACGTCCTTCGAACGTTGTCCGTAAACCTCACACCTGCCGTTCGTCCGATCATATCACTTTCTACCGGCGTCCCGTTTTTATGGATGGCCGAATACGGTAATGGAAAGATCTTGAGTTTTTCTGTTCCCGCAACAACTGAGTGGTCAAACTTCCCGTTAAAGGGAATTTTCGTTCCGTTATTGAATCAGTCGATGATTTACCTTGCATCGCAGGGTCAATTGGAAACGGACAAAAGAATATATAATGCCGGGGATGACGTTGAGTTTACTTCCCAGCAGATAAAAAAATCTAAAAACGGAGCGCAGGTAAACCTCCGGTTGATCGATCCGGAAAACAGGATTTCATCGTTACGAACGTTCTCGAAAATGAGCCCGAACGGTGTCACGCAAACCATCTACACCGGAGAACCGTTGTTCAATCTGGGGCATCACTATGTCGTCGCGGACCGGGAAACCGTTTTCACATTTCCGGTAAACTTAAAGAGTGATGAATCAGAAAGCATACTTGCAGAACACGATGATGTTGTATCTTCATTCGAACAAGCAGGGATTCGTTCGAGTGCGATCACAATTATGGAACCGGGATCTTCGCTGCGAGAGACTGTATTTCAGAGCAGATTCGGAATCGAATTGTGGAGGTACTTTGCATTGTTAGCTGTTTTGTGCGCCGTCATAGAGATGATCGTTGCACGTGAAAAGAAGGGTTCATGATCGAATTAACAAAAGATAAACGCGAACGGGCTATCGCCGTGGGCGTAGCGGCAGGACACACGCGTAAAGTACAGGCGGAAGAGTACCTTGATGAATTGGTGCTGCTTGCCGATACGGCTGGAGCAGATATCGTCCATAAAATTCTCCAGTCAAAGGATCGGATCGATCCGACATACTACATCGGCAAAGGAAAGGTCGAAGAGATCACTCAGCGTGCCGAGGAGGATGATATTTCGCTCATTATTTTTGATGACGATCTTTCACCTGCGCAAGTCCGCAACCTTGAAAAAACCATCAATAGAAAGATCGTGGACAGGAGCGGTTTGATTCTCGATATCTTTGCGTCACGCGCACGGACCAATGAAGCAAGGACGCAGGTAGAACTTGCACAATTGCAGTACATGCTTCCGCGGTTGACTCGCATGTGGACTCACTTTTCAAAACAACTTGGCGGAATCGGCACTCGCGGTCCCGGTGAAACCCAGATTGAAACTGACCGGAGAATGATCAGGGAGCGTATTTCTCATTTGAAGGAACGTCTGGAAAAGATCGCGACACAGCGTTCGACCCAGAGAAAAGGAAGAAAAGAATACCACAATGTCTCTCTCGTCGGGTACACGAACGTTGGGAAATCTACACTTCTGAATACACTTTCCAATTCCAACGTCTTTGTTGAAAACAGGTTGTTTGCAACGCTGGACGCAACGACACGACTTGTGGATCTGGATGCATCGACAAAAGTATTGGTGACTGATACCGTCGGATTTATCCGGAAACTGCCGCATCATCTCATTGCCTCATTCAAAAGCACATTGGAAGAGTGTTGCACGTCGTCGATATCTCTCACCCGCAAATGGAGGAACATATCGAAGTAGTAAAAAGTACCGTTGCCGATCTCGGTGCCGCACACACGCCGGTCATTTTTGTCTTCAATAAAATTGACTCCCTTGACGACAGGACGATCATCAAAGATTTGCAAGCACGATACTCTCCTTCCGTATTCATTTCTGCCAACCGCGGGATCAACATACTCGGATTCAAAGAACTGCTTTCCGAAATGATCCATTCTTCTTTTAAAGATCTCTCCTTTGTTATTCGTCACGATCAGTACAAGCTCCTTTCCCGAATTCATGAATCTGCAGAAGTGACCGAACAACGGCATGAAGAAGATGGTATCCATGTGACGATCAAAACAAGCGAAAAGAACCGAGAGTTTTTGGAAAGACTTCTGAAGGATGTGAAACAACAGTAGATTTTCAGCGATACTTATTGTATTTTTGTACAGCAATTGCCCTATCGTCTAATGGCAGGACAGCAGACTCTGGATCTGCGCGTGGTGGTTCGACTCCATCTAGGGCAGCAAGAATCTTAAACTACGATTAGAATAATCTAATCATTCAATCCCAATCGAAAATTGGGATTTTTTATGGATAATGTGTAACCCATGATAGGCGATGAGAAGAAAAAAATCTTGACAAATGAACCCAATACCTGTAATTTTATTAAAACTCAGGGGGATAGCAATCAGATGAAGAAACCACTTATAATTCTAATTATTGACGACGAAGTCTCTTTTTCCAGCCTACTCAGTATTG
>JACPGG010000012.1:2886-21585 GCA_016182545.1 Ignavibacteriales bacterium | reverse complement strand
ATGCTCCATCACTCCGCCGATCAAAACATCGTCGCCGTCGGCGATCGCATCGACATCGAACTCAAATGCATCTTCGAGGAAGTTATCGATGAGGATCGGTTTTTCGGGAGAGACATCGACAGCGAGTTTCATGTACTCTTTCAGCGCATCGGAATTGTAACAGATCTGCATCGCGCGTCCGCCGAGGACGTACGACGGGCGAACGAGAACAGGATACCCGATCTCATCCGCAACGAGCACGGCGTCTTTTACCGAGAATGCCGTTCCGTATTTTGGATGTGCAATATTGTTTTTCCGCAGCAGGTCGCCGAAACGCTGACGGTCTTCGGCAAGGTCGATCCCTTCGGTCGAAGTACCGAGGATCTTCACGCCGTTCGCTTCAAGCGCTTTGGCGATTTTGAGCGGAGTCTGCCCGCCGAAACTGACGATGATCCCATCCGGCTGCTCCAGTTCGCAGATGTTCAGCACATCCTCAACGGTCAACGGCTCAAAATACAATTTGTCGGTGGTGTCATAATCTGTGGAGACGGTTTCGGGATTGCAATTGACCATAATCGTTTCGAACCCTTCTTCCCTCAATGCCATCACACCATGCACGCAGCAATAGTCGAATTCAATTCCCTGCCCGATCCTGTTCGGACCGCCGCCGAGGATGATCACTTTCTTTTTATTGGAACGTACCGATTCATTCTCCTGATCATATGATGAATAATGGTACGGCGTGTGTGCCTCGAATTCCGCCGCGCAGGTATCGACCGTTTTGAAAACAGGGATGACACCCAGTTTTTTCCGCAACTGACGGATCGTTTTTTCTTCGGTCTTCCATATGAACGCGAGTTGACGATCCGAAAAGCCGTACTTTTTCGCTTTCTCAAGAGTCTCTTTTGAAACGAGAGAGTGATTGGTCTTTTTCAACTCCGCTTCACAATCGACGATCTGTTTGATATTGTAGAGGAACCACGGATCGATCTTCGTCAATTCAAAGACATCGTCAATGGAAAGTCCCAATTGCATTGCATAGCGGAGGTAAAAAATATTATCCGCTTTCGGTCTGCGCAGGCGCTCTTTTACTTTCCGGATCCACGACACCTTTTGTTTTTCCGTCAGCGATTCGATCTCAAACAGATCTTTTCCATCAGCACCTAATCCCGCACGCCCTTGTTCCAGCGAGCGGAGTGCTTTTTGCAGCGCCTCTTTGAACGTTCGTCCGAATGACATCGCTTCGCCGACAGATTTCATCTGCACGCCGAGCGAATCGTCGACACCTTTGAATTTCTCGAAATCCCAGCGGGGAATTTTGACTACAGTGTAATCGATTGTCGGTTCGAATGAGGCGGGAGTGAGTTTGGTGATGTCGTTCGGGATTTCGTCAAGCGTGTATCCGACAGCGAGTTTGGCTGCGATCTTCGCGATCGGGAAACCGGTTGCTTTGGATGCGAGTGCGGAACTGCGGGAGACGCGCGGATTCATTTCGATGACGTACATCTTGCCGTTCTCCGGATTCATCGAGAACTGCACGTTCGATCCGCCGGTATCGACGCCGATGGCGCGCATTACTTTCAGCGCAGCATCGCGCATGTATTGATATTCTTTATCCGTCAGAGTCTGCGCCGGCGCAACAGTGATCGAATCGCCCGTATGCACACCCATCGGATCGAAATTTTCGATCGAACAGATGATCACGACGTTGTCCTTCGTATCGCGCATGACTTCCAGTTCGTACTCTTTCCATCCCAGTACAGATTCTTCCACAAGCACTTCGTGGATCGGGCTGTTCAATATTCCATGTTCGACAGTCGAGCGGAATTCTTCGATGTTGTACGCAATGCCGCCGCCGGTCCCGCCGAGTGTGAACGAAGGACGAATGATGATGGGAAACCGACCGATCTCTTTCGCTACTTTCAATGCTTCATCGACAGTGTACACAAAACCGCCGCGCGGCATTTCCAAACCGACTTCCGTCATCACTTTTTTAAACAACTGGCGGTCTTCCGCTTTCTTGATCGACTGCAGATTCGCACCGATCAGTTTCACGTTGTACTTCTCCAGTGTTCCACGCTCTGCCAAAGCAACAGCGGTGTTCAACGCTGTTTGACCACCCATCGTCGGTAATATCGCGTCGGGTCGTTCTTTCTCGATGATCATCTCGACAAATTCCGGTGTGATCGGCTCGATGTAGGTCGCGTCGGCAAGTTCGGGATCGGTCATGATGGTGGCGGGATTGCTGTTGATGAGAATGATCCGATAACCTTCTTCCCGCAGCACTTTGCATGCCTGAGTTCCGGAGTAATCGAATTCGCACGCCTGACCGATGACGATTGGTCCGCTGCCGATAATAAGAATGGATTTAATGTCGGTTCGTTTGGGCAAGTTTCATTCCCTTTTCATGCAAAGATTTTCCAAATCTTCAAGATTTGGAAAATCTATCATATACAGACACACAAAAACCTCCGCGGGAGAATCACCGGGAGGTTTCGAATTTTGTTTCACAATAATACGAAAAATATGGATTCGTTACAATGTTTGAGACTCCACTTTTATTTTACAGTCTCCGTTGCCAGCTTTGCCCTTAGGTTGTAAAAATATTTGAATGTAAGAATAACGACGCCCACCGCCATCACGAGCAGGATCACATCGGTCGCAACCAGTGTCCAACTTTGGAAGTTGATGTACCGTCCGAGGAGAATGACTAACGCCGTTACCGTTGTAACGAGCATGAATGCAGCTGGAATTGCTATGAACCAGTAAGCGCGCGCTTTTTGTGCAAGCCACGCCGTAATGGCGATCATGGTCAACGCGGCGAGAAGTTGATTTGCGGCGCCGAAGATGGGCCATATCTTCAAATAGGCGTTGGAAAATGTGAGAGTCAGAAAACCGACAACAACAATAAGACTGTTGAATATCCTGCTCTTTAAGATCGCCGGCGGGTTTTCAAAAACGGTCGTCCATAGTTCTTCGAATAAGTATCGCGATAAACGAACGAGCGCATCGATCGTTGTGACGAGGAATCCTTCCAGCAGCAGAATTCCCCATATCGTTCCGAACACCACAGGGAGTCCAAACGCGAGATGGAGAATATTCCCCAATCCGAGCGCAAATGCGAGCGGCGCGTTGCTTCCTCCTTGTGCAGGATAGACAAGCGATTTATATTTCTCAAAATCCATTCCGCCGGAAATAATAAGAATAACGGAAAGAGCAAGCAGTCCTTCCAGCAGCATTCCGCCGTAGCCGATGATGCGCGCATGTTTTTCATTTGCGAGTTGTTTGCACGACGTTCCGCCGCAGATCAATCCGTGTGCGCCGGATGCAGCACCGCAGGCGATAGTGATAAACAGAAAGGGCCAGATCATTCCAAGGTTCGGCGCGTTCATCGCTTCGTCGAGATTAAGCGTTGGGGTGTTGATGACAGCACCATTCATCCCAGCAAAAATAACACCGACCACCATTGACGCGAGTCCAAGGTACAAGATCTGCGCATTCACAAAATCGCGCGGCTGCAGAATGATCCAGACGGGAATCCACGACGCAAAAAAGACGTAACAAGTGATCGCTATGATCCACGTTGTCGGCGCGAACGTGATGGGAAAATAATATCCGAAGATAATGGAGCCGAACGAGATGATGAATGCAAAGCCGGTGACGAACCAGAGATTCATATGTTTTTTATAGATCATCCAGCCGATGATCGGCGCAAGAAGCGTCATGACAATGACGGAAGCGGATGCCACCCCGCCGATCTGTACTTTCAGTGCGCCCCCTGCATCGGTCAAGTGTAATCCGCCTGCGTTGCTTGCGGTGATATTTACTTCATCAGGAGGAAGCGCCGACGTCAGCGCAATCGCGGTCAGTTGGAGGAATGCCGCAATGACAAGCAGACAAAGAAGAATTGCAAAAGAGACATAAAAAATAAATCCTGCTTTTCCGAGAGTGCGGCGAGCAACTTCGGCAACAGATTTTCCTCCTTCACGCACCGCGATAAAAAGCGACGTGAAGTCGTGCATCGCACCAATCAATACGACACCGAAAATGATCCAGAACCAAGCGGGAAGAAATCCATAGTAGAGAGCGAGTGTCGGACCGACGATCGGACCCGCTGCTGCAATCGCCGCAAAATGATGGCCGAACAGTACGATCGGTTTCGTTGGGATGTAATCGACACCATCGTTGATCGTCTGTGCGGGAGTGGGACGATTGGGATCGGGTTGCAGGACCTTATTGATGTAGTGATGTTCATGAATTTCTCCTGAAGATGTGCCGGAAGAAGATAGTGTTGGGGTAAATGTAAAAGAAAGAAATGGAGTGTTCAAGAACAAAAAAAATCCCCGCTTCAGTCACACCGAGGCGGGGAATACAGAAAGACGAACGAGACTGGATTACTTCAACAGCACCATCTTTTTCGTCTGCACAAAACTGCCGGACGATAACCTGTACAAATAAATTCCCGACGCCAATCGTGAAGCATCGAACGTAACGGAATGGTTCCCCGCGGTCTGCTTTCCGTTCACTAATGATGCAACCTCTTTCCCGAGCGTGTCGTACACCTTCAGCATCACAGGTCCATCTTTCTGGATGGAATAGTTGATCGTCGTGGACGGGTTGAACGGATTGGGATAGTTCGATTTCAATTCGTACGCAAATGGTGCGGTGGCAGGACCATTCATGTCGGGGGTGGATGTAATGCCGCCGAACCAACTCATCACAGCCGTCATCGCCTCTGCCTTCGAATTTGCATTTGCTGCGCTGTCATTGATCGCTTCAAATCCGAACGACCAGAAGACTACTTTGCCGCCGCTGGAAGGATGTTCCCACCACACTCCGCCGTACGCAGTCCCTGTCGTAGCGTTCCAAATAAACGATGGGTGAGCCACCGTCGTATCGACGATCAATTCATCAGGAGAAATCTGATTTTTTGCCCCGTTACCACCACCAACATTCAGTAGTTTCAGTTGACTCCCGAACATATCAGTACCCCTTCCGTTCAACACTCTTCCGAATAGAATATTCTTATTCCACGTCGATCGTATCAGTGATGTACTGAGCGCGCTGTTTCTCTTTTTAATATCTTCAGCGATATTTTGACCGGAGATGAATACATTTCCTCCATTGTTTACAAACGACAACAATTGATCTCCAAGACTGTCTGAAATAATTTCCCAGGTCTTCTTTCCGGAAAACACGATGATAATGTCCCGAACAGCAACCTTTGCATTATTCATCGTATTGGAAAGTGTCCCGATCGATTCATAGTTCGTGAGGAGAGTCTGCAATGTTGATTCGTAATACGAAGCGGCGTTGTCCGCTGCGACACTGTCGAGATTCATAAGCAATATTTTCGGATAGCCGATAAAAAGATCCATTTGATGTTGAACCGTCTGTTCCGCCGTCTGTATATGGATGAAAATTTTTATCTTTTTTGAAGCAGCACTTGGATTTGCAGTAATCGACGAACTGAGTACGACCGTCTGGGTATCCAAAGAGTTGATCGAGAGATTCTTCTTCACGGTATCGACAATGACATCGTTGACGGTTGATGTGAGCCAGATTTTCCCGTTCGATAACGATGTCGGATAGATATTTTCCAGTTTAAGCACAAGAGAACCTGATTCACCGGGATCGATCCTGCCGTTATTGTTGTTAACGCCACTTTCCGTTTCCTGCTTTGATTTAACAATGATGTACGGACGTGTACCGACATCCAAGTCCGCATACATCAGTGTATCCGACACGCTTATATTTCGTACTCCGACGTACGATTGCAGCAGAGAATAATCTTTGCTGTCCGGACTTGTATACCCATCAAAATTTCTGTTATCGTATGCACCGGGGAAAGGATCTCCGGCATCGCCGCGTCCGGTAGTCGTGTTCAATTGCCGCAAGCCATCCGCCTGTTCAAGGTCAACAAGGCGACGGTCTTCGTTGGAATTATTTGTCCTGCTCGGATCGATATGATAGATCAATAAACCGGTCCCAAGCAAATATTGATCGTAACCGATACGCTGACGATTTTCAATGAGGAAGTACTGACCGCCGCCAAGATTGCGGACGTTAATCCTGTAAATTTCAGGATATTTTTCTACTGCCTTGATCTCTTGCTGTGGCAAATATGATGTAACAAGCGTAGGCGTCACCCACCCCAGTTTTTCCTTGCACCATGCACTCATGTGTGCAGGTGTCGCTTCATGAGATCCGTCTGCGCCGTACGATCCTCCCGCCATCAAACACCAGTTGCCAAGTCCTGCTGAACTATTGTCCGTATCATATAGGTCGGGAAGTCCAAAGATATGTCCAAATTCATGCGTAAAAACACCAATTGGTTTTGGATTACCGGATGTATTGCTGGATCCTGCAAGTTCCGGTTGGATTGCATAATCGCCGTCGATAATGACCGGCTTACCGTTTAATGAATCGTTCGTAATATATTTTCCGTCCGCCATCACTTTGTTGACGTCGAAATACGGATCGCTTCCTGCACCTTTTCGCTGTAAGAATCTCCATCGTATATTCCATCGGTGCGACCAGATATTGTCCGCACCGCTTGCAGCATCGGCGCCGGTATGAATGATCGCGAGCTGAGGAACATGCCCGCCGTCGGCATCGGAATATTTTACATACTTGGAAAAGTCCACTGTCTTATCCGCTTCGACCAACAAATCAATTGTAAAGTCAGGACCGCCGTAGACTAAGCCTGCATTCCGAGTGCCGCCATCATGTACGTAGTAATCAAAACTGCGCGGTGTCGGAAACCACCCGTGTGCCGTACCGGTCATATACAATTGCCCGTACGAATTCTCAAGATAGAACTGCGTCATGGTGCCGGTTGGATTCGGGCCGTCGAATAACAACTCTTGAAATGTTGCCGGAGAATATTTTGCGGTAGAGTTCGAATACGTTCCCATTAATACGGGAGCGTTCACGGTTTCCACAGCTGCAAATGCTGAGAGTTTACCAAGAGTCCGCATCTCGTTCCGCTGAGAAAATTTTTGTGCCCAATAACCGGAGTTATACTCTTTCTGGATTTTTTCCAGCATCGGGCGAAGATGCTCGGGTATTGTTCCTGTTGATGATGAAGGAACGGTTGCGAGACCGATATGGATGAATGACACAGCGGCGGTAATGAGTATCCCAAGTTTCTTCACGACACCTCCTCATGTTTGGTGTGATTGACAAAAACGATTTACCGCAATCTAATAAAAGAATGTGCATTAACGCAAGGTGATTTACGGGGTTTGGTGCGGGTGATCAATTCGAATAATATCAGAGAAACGAGGAAATTACTTAAGGAGCATCATTTTTTTCGTCTCAACCAATCCTCCCAGCGTGAGCCGGTAGTAATAGACGCCGCTCGGCTGGTTTGATGCTTCCATCCCACAGTATATGTCTCAACAGGATAGTGTTGTTGAGGAGTGTTGCTATCAATCATCCAATTAATATTAATCGAATCCAAACACTGCTACAAGCGTGTTTGCTGTTGAGCAGGAACAACAGGGACAGAGATCGTTTTCGCGCGATTTTGTGAAAGCGCAGTTATTGAAATGAGCAGAAGCAGCGGGGTAATATAGAGACTATCTCTTTTCATAAGGATAGTGAGCGAGAAAATTATTTGGCGAGGATCATTTTGCGTGTTTCGGTCTTCTCGTTCAATTGCAATCTAACAAAATAGATCCCCCCGGGCAAGTGTTCGCCGTTGAAGAGGCATTCGTACTTTCCTTCGCTCTGTCTTCCTTCGTGGAGCAGCACTACTTCCTGTCCGAATAAATTGAAGACCGCTAACCGGACAAAAAAGTCTCCCGGCACAATATACGTGATCGTCGTTTTGGGATTGAACGGATTCGGGAAATTCTGTTCGAGATGTTCCGGTTCTTTTTCATCCTTGTATAGCCCGCCGCGCGCTCCCATCTCATCGCGCCAGATCACTTTCACGCCGCCGGCATTCAACCATGCGGTGAAAAGCAGATTCGCAAATAGTACAGAACCTTCCTGCACTACATCGTTCGTCTGTTTCGAGATCTCTTTCCAGAATGCGGAATAATACGAACCGTTGTACTTTCCCTTTGCAGACTTCAATGCTGCGTTATCCGCCTGCAGAATGGACGGAACGAGTGTATGCGACCTCTCAAGCAGCTTGAAAATATCAATCATCGGATCGTCGAGTTTCTTTGCTTCGATGCGCCGGAAATCCAACTGATGATAATATCTATTCATCAACTCTATCTCGTACCGCCATTTGATGCCGTTGTTCTTTGTCAGCTGTCCGTCGTAGTTCATCGTTGTGTTCAACGGCATTGTGAGGTCGCCGATGTAATGTCCGAGATCGGAGACCGCTGTCAGTGTTGCGTTCCAGTCCCGCCGCCTCATCGTATTCGTCACCGAATCGTACATCAGATAGACAAGGTACGGAAGATACCCGTTCTGTTGTACGGATGATTCGCTGTATTTCTTCTGGAGTTCGAGCAGTGTTCTCGGCATCGCGCCGTTGAAAAATTCAGGGTATCGTTCCAATTCTATAAATTGGCGGTACGTCTCTTCTTCATCGGTGATCTTTCTCCTGTCCACATCGCTCGCGTGGTCTGCAAAATAATAGTCGATATCCTTGAATCGTTGAAAACTGAGAGGGAGTGTTCGAATGCCGTACTTGTTCACAGCACGGTGTCCTTCAAGTCCCCAAGCCGAGAGATGGTGCACGGAAAGCAGGATGAACACCATGAAGAGTGGAACAGCAGAACGGTAATGCAGACGTTTCATTCTTTCGACGAGAAACGGTTGCGCAGAAAGATCCGCACGTCGGTCGAATTTGCGACAAGGATTCCCGTGAGGACCAACGACGAACCGACAAAAAGTTGAGATGACACACTCTCGTGCAGGATAATCACGCCAAGAATGACGGCAATGATCGGCGTAACGAACGATGTCAACGACAACAGGACCACTTCGACCCTTTTTAACAGCCAGAAGTAACTGACGAATGTTGTCACGGAACCGAAGACTGCAAGGAAGAGGATGCTGAAGATCGCCGTCGACGTAAATTGTACATGCGTGAGGTCCTCAGCAGCGATCCCTCCGATCGTGAGGAAGATTCCCGCAAATGTCATCGGTACGAAACTGACGACGAACGGACTCAGATCGTGTCCGTGCTTCTTGATCAGCACCGCAGAGAATGCCTGAATAAAAGCACTGAGCACGATCGCAGTCATTCCGAGTATCTGATCCCTCTCCGTACCGAACTGAATGTCGTTGGAGAAGATGACGACTATACCGGAAAATCCGAGTACAATTCCGGCGATCTTTGCGACCGTCAGTTTCTCATTCGGCAGCATCAGTACGGACATGATGGCAACGCAGAACGGGAACACGGCAAAGAGGATCGAGGTCAATCCCGATGAGACATGCTGCTCACCCCAATAGACCAACGCAAACGGGATCGAAAATGATGTCAGCGACACAATAAAAAATAATTTTGCCGTCGCGGAATTCCATGGTATTTCTATCTTGCGGATTTTTATTATCCCGAACAAAATAATTGCTGCAACGGCAAACCGTAATCCGGCAGAAAGCAATGGCGTCAAAGTTTCAAGCCCGACTTTAATGACCAGCCAGGTGGATCCCCAGATGGTACAGATGGCGATGTATGCAAGTATGGATTTGAGGCGTTCGGACATAGGAAATCGTTGAGTATGTAAGTCGTTGAGTCGGAAAATAATTAAGAAATTAAATCGGTCACTCCTCGATCATTCCGCCATCTTATTCAATACCAATCCGGAGATCAATTTCGGGTAGAAGAATGTCGACTTCTGCGGCATCGTGTTGCCGGATTTTGCAACGGCGCGCACCTGCTCGATCTTTGTCGGATTCACAAAGAATGCGATCTGGGATTTTCCTGAAGCAACTTCGTCAACGCATTCGTGGACATTTTGTATGTAATGGATATTCAATTTCTTTTCCTGCGCTTCCTGCGACACACCGAGCAATTGACGGATCATATAATTGTGCAGCAGGACGACATCCAATCCCATCACTTCAATCGGCAACCGATCCTGAACGAGCGTGCCGAGCGACGATTCGTTCTTCAACTTCGCAACGAAAAATTTTGTCGAATGATTCGACACGAATCCGTATGCATGGCGGTCATGATGTTTGAGCGCATCGAGCATCAGCTGCGGGGTAGGATAGACCTGCACGTCAAAATCCTTTACCAATGTCGAAACAAATTTCGCTCCGTCGTACTGCGGCAGACTGTGGAGCACGCGATGGGTCGGAAAGATCACTAAGCCTTCATCATCAAGATTGGTAAAGAACATCATGATGTAATTGTACAATTCGTTGCCGGTGTGGTTCGGATTCTGCGATTTCATCAGGTCACGGTACGCCAATCCGGTCTCGTACCGGTGATGTCCGTCGGCGATCAGGACCTGCTTCGGTTCAAGTTCGGCTGCAATTTTTTCTATGATCGCCGGATCGGAGATCTTCCACAGTTTGTTGCGGACATCTTCAAATTGAACGTCGATGATCGGCTGTGTGGAGTGAACGGGATTAATATGTTGATCGACCAGTTTTCCCATATCCGAATAGAGAGTGAAGACCTGGCTGAAATTCGAATTCGTCGCTTTGAATAATTTAAAACGATCTTCCTTCGCTTTCGACAATGTTTTTTCGTGCGGCAGGACTATCTTCTTTTCAAATTCTTCCAATCGGCAGAGCGCAATGAATCCTTTTCTTTGAATCGTCTTCCCTTCCGTGGTCTTGAACGTCTGCACCAGCGGATAGATCGAAGGCTGAGCGTCGCGGATCAGCACTTCCTGACCCTGCCATTCATCGTATGTTTTCGCAGCGGCAGAGTACCGGTCTTCTTCCCTGCCAAGTATCAAACGAACCACATTGTACGGATCCTTGTCATAGTATCCGTTCTGCTGTTCGGGAGAAATGACATCGTATGGCGGCGCAACAACAGACGCCATTGTGACTTTGTTTTGATTGTACCGGATCGCTTTGAATGCTTTGATGGTTGCCATAGTTGTTCCTCATTGTGCTTACAGTATCTTCGGGAAGAAAATAACAAATAACAATTTCCAAATTACAAATAAACGCCAATTCCTAAATAATGTTTTTCAAGGTGTTTGATGATTGTGATTTGTTTTTTTGATCCTTATTTGGAATTTGTCATTTGTGATTTGGAATTTTATTCACTCTTCATCCGCTTTATATCCAAACTTATTCAACAGCCGCTGGTCTTCCCGCCAATCTTTTTTCACCTTCACATGCAACTCCAGAAAGACGGAATGACCGACAAAATCCTCTATTGCTGTTCTGGCGACAGAGCCTAATTTTTTCAGCGTCAGCCCTTGTTTGCCGATCAGGATCCCCTTTTGTGAATCTCTCTCTACTATAATGTCGGCGGAAATGAAATGTTTCCCTTTTTCCCGTTCTTTGAAGCCGGTGATATCGACCGTCGTTGAGTACGGAACCTCTTCCTTGAACTGTTCGAATATCTTCTCCCTGATGATCTCGCTGACAAAGAATTTTTCCTGCGCGTCGCTGACGATATCGGTATCATAGAACGGGGGATGTTCGGGCAGGTACTTCAATATGGTGGAGATCAGCTCTTTCGTGTTGAATCCCTTCGATGCGGAAAGGGGGATCACTTCGTCGAACGGAAAGAGTACCTGGAGATCGACAAGGAGAGGCAACACCTCTTCCTTTCTCAAGAGATCGATCTTGTTAACGACAAGGAATGTCGTTTTATTTGCCGCCTTGATCTTTTCGACAGCATCGTTGTTCCGGGAATATTTTTTCTGTTTCGCTTTCTCCGCGTCAACAAGCAGCAGTACGATATCGGCATCTTCGACGGCTGACGATGCAAAACGCATCATCGCTTCCTGCAGAAGGTACTTCGGCTTGATGATCCCCGGCGTGTCGAGAAAAATGATCTGGTGGTCCTCGCCGCTGTTGATGCCGAGGATCTTATGGCGCGTCGTCTGCGGTTTATCGGTGACGATGGAGAGTTTCTGCTGCAGCAACGAATTGAGCAACGTGGACTTTCCCACGTTCGGTTCGCCGATCAATGCAACATAGCCGGTACGGAATGTTCCTGTCGTTTCATTCATTGCGTAAAATGTAGCAAAAAAAGAGTTGGGATGAAATACGGGAAGTTTTGCGTGAGAGTTGTATGTCATCGCGAGGAGTCCCGGTGTTTTTTATCGGGACGATGTGGCGATCTTTCAAAAAAAAGATTGCTTCGTCCCGATGCATCGGGACTCGCTATGACAATATTCTCCCGGTGTAGCATCTCATCCCCTCTTTTCATACTTTGAATCATATGAGCACACTCGCACAACATGTTATCCTGAAAAAGAACGAAGAGAAACGACTCCTCAACGGACATCAATGGATCTTCAGCAATGAGATCCACCGCATTGAAGGGGCGCCGAAGAGCGGCGATGTGGTGGAAATACTCCGGAGCGACGGACGAACCTCCGGCATCGGTCTCTACAATCCTCTCTCTCTCATCGCGGTGCGGTTCCTTTCTTCCGTTGTTGAAACGATCGATGAGAATTTCTTCGAACGGCGGATCCGTGCGGCGTACGACCTGAGGAAAAAAATATTTGCAGAGAGCGAGACATTCCGTGTTGTGTACGGCGAGAGCGATTTTCTCCCCGGGCTTATCATCGACAAGTACGACGACTACATATCCGTACAGACTTTTTCCGCAGGGATGGATTCCCGATTGCAGGTCATTTGCGATGTGCTCGAAAAAATATTCCAGCCGAAAGGGATCGTCGAACGGAACGAATCTTCATTACGTGCACTTGAGAATATACCTGAACGCAAAGGGATCTTGCGTGGTTCAGTCCAACCTGCCGTTATAGAATTGAACGGGCTCAAATTTTCCATCGATATTCTGAACGGACAAAAGAGCGGATTCTTTCTGGACCAACGTGAAAACAGGTTGTTGCTCAAACCGTTCTCCAAAAATGTCGCCGTCCTGGATTGTTTCAGTAACGAAGGAGGATTTGGTTTGTACGCCGCTTCGTTCGGCGCGGCGTCCGTTGATTGTGTCGATATTTCGGATGAGGCGAACATCAGAGCAAAAGAAAATGCGTCGTTGAATTCCTTAAAGTCTGTTTCATTCCATACAGCCGACGTCTTTAAATTTCTTGATGAATCGGTGAAGAATAAGAAGAATTGGAATGTGGTGATACTTGACCCGCCCTCATTCACAAAAAGCAGGAAAAATGTCCCGGCGGCAATCAAAGGTTACAAAGAGATCAATACGAACGGATTAAAAGTCGTCACCGCAAACGGTATTTTTCTTTCAGCGTCGTGTTCACACCATATCGATCAACAGACATTCTTAAACATCATCGCCGACAGCAGTGTCAAAGCGAACAGGAAGATCAAATTACTGAAGATTTCCGGTGCATCGCCCGACCATCCGACTCTTCCATCTATGCCGGAAACTCACTATCTTAAATGTGCGTTGTTCAGTGTAGAATAAACAAGCAGACTCAGTCATCCGATGAGTCTGTCAAATTTTTGGAGAAACTTTAAGGATATTGTAATCCCGATCTGCGTTCGCATTCTCTCAAGAAACAGATTCAACGATCGTTTTTGAATCGCCGAACAAAGAGATCATCACGCCGATCCAATCGGAAATGCACGATGCGTGGGGCGTCGACATTCTCCTTTCCAATAATGGATTCGGTTTGGCAGGATTTTACCGCAGAGAATTTTCGCGCGACCTCTTCGGGACGATCACGCTCGGCATTGCCGAATCGAAGGATGATAACGAAGTTGAGATCATCACGTACTGGGGCGAATCGATCATATTCGGCAAGATCAACCGGTTCCTCTTCATACCCCTTTATGCGGGAGTTCAATACAGATTATTTGCGGATGACATCACCGACAGTTTCCGTCCGTACGTGAATGCCGGCTTCGGTCCATCATTGATCCTTGCAGCGCCGTACGTTGATCAGACTACCGGAGAAACGATCGAATACTTCAGGAGCCTCGGTCTTGCGCGCGCACATTACACTGTCGGCGGATATGTCGGGTTCGGTGCGTTCTTCGGTACGGATATGGGAAGTCTCTCGGGTATCAACATCAGATATTACTTCGTACCGGTTGCAGGGGGAATTCCGAGTCTGATGCAGGCACCGAGTCTTATCGATCCGAACAGACCGCGGCAGGTCAACAGAAAAAAAGATTTCGGCGGATTTTTCATTACGATCAATCTGGGATCGGTCTTCTAACCAAAAAGTCCCACACACTTTAAAAGTGCGCGGGACTTCGCTTCTTACGTACTGGTCTTTTTATTTCTTCTTTATATCCTTCACCTCTTCTACAGGCATCTGGCTCATACCTGAAAATATTTTTGCTATCACACCGACCGTTCCCGCTACATCCGACAAGTTCGACGGGATGATCATCGTATTGTTCTTCTGAGCAAGCTTGCCGAATTCTCCCAGATATGATTCGGCGATACGAAGGTTCACCGCATCCTTCCCTCCCTGTTCGTTGATCGCCGTTGCAATTTCGCGTATCCCTTTTGCCGTCGCTTGTGCAACGCGTTCTATTTCCTGCCCGCGCCCTTCCGCCTCGTTGATCCTTTTCATCTTCTCCCCTTCAGATTTCGCGATCGCTTCCGCCTTGTCTCCTTCGGCGCGGTTGATCTTCGCCTGCTTGTCTCCTTCGGATTCGGCGATCAACGCGCGCTTCTCACGCTCGGCGCGCATCTGTTTTTCCATCGCATCCTTGATGCTCGGCGGCGGGACGATATTTTTTATCTCATGCCTCGTTACTTTCAATCCCCACGGCGCCGCCGCTTTGTCCACCGCCATGACGATCTCCTGATTGATCTTATCGCGCTCTTCGAATGTCCTGTCAAGATCGATCCTCCCGATCTCGCTGCGCATCGTTGTCTGTGCAAGCTGCGTGGACGCGAAGACGTAATTGTCGATCCCGTACGACGCTTTCACCGGATCGGTGATTTGCAGATAGAGAATCCCATCCACCTCCACGCCGATATTATCCTTGGTGATGCAGCTTTGCGGCGGCACGTCGATCACCATCTCTTTTAAAGAATGTTTGTATGCGATCCTGTCGATGAACGGGATCAAAATATGGAATCCCGCTTCGAGTGTGGCATTATATTTTCCGAGGCGCTCAACGATGAAGACAGTCTTTTGAGGGACAACACAGAGTATGAGTCCGATAAGTATGACAGCTTGCATTTCCATGAGATCCGTTCCTTTCGTTACTGACGTGGTTTTACCCGCCGGAGGCAGGTTTTACTTTTAAAGTGAGATTATTCTGTTCGACAACTTCGACAACCGCTCCTTTCGCAATCGGCACATCCGATTCAGCATTCCACACTGTACCGTGGAATTCGACTTTCCCTTCGACGCCGTTGGGAGTAATGTCTCTCAACACGGTCGCTTTCTCTCCCCTGATGTCGTCGAATTTCTGTGCATCGTCTTTTTTTACTTTCGCCTGGTAATAGTTCTTCCCGAACCGCCGGAACAGCACCAAAGACACGACCGACGAAAGAAGGAAGATAAAAAGTTGTGTGGTGAACGACATATCGACATTCATCCACAGGAGCAACGCAACGATCCACGCACCGATGCCGAAAAAGAAGATCACGAAACCGGGGATGACCAATTCTGAAAGAAGGAAAATAAGCCCGCACAGGAACCAGAGTAATTCATTCGAGATCGAATCAAACATACGTATCTCCATTGATTGTGAGACAAACACCGGAAGTATTGCCTTCCGGTAACGGTGGAAAAGTATCCAAAGTAATGAGCAATAGCAATTTCAACGGTTCGGAATTCTTTCGTATATTCTGTTGAAACAAGAGAGGAATGTATGAAAATAGAAGTCCATCGCATCAACAGCGATTACAAACTGGAAGCGCGCAACGAGCACGGTAATACGATCATCATCGACAACAGTAAAGCGGCAGGTGGCAATGAAGAGGGATTCCGTCCGATGCAGACACTGCTCGCAGCACTCGGCGGCTGCAGCTCCATGGATGTTATTTCCATTTTGAAGAAACAACGGCTCGAACCATTCGGTCTAAAGATCATCATCGAAGGAGAACGGGAAACGGGAAAGGATGCCAATTTGTGGAAGACGATTCATGCTCATTTTCTTTTCACGGGTGATCTCCCGAAGGAAAAAGCGGAACGTGCAGTGCAACTTTCCATTGAGAAGTACTGCTCCGTTTCAAAAACATTGACGGCGGCAGGAGCCAAGATCACATATCAGGTCGATGTGCATCCTTGATTGCTCTCGAAGTCGGTTGTTGTTGCACAATCACGAATCATATCTGCGGGCTAATTTTTAAGAAATTTCTAACGATTCATGACTTCCACTTCGCTCGAAAAACAGTACATTGAACCAAATTATCCATATCAAACTATCTATAATACACATTAATGCGCTTTGTCCTAATCTGTGCACTTCTATTCGGTCGGTCAGCTTTTCCGCAAGAACACGTTCCACGCATCACCCCGTTTGACGATTACGTCATCACAAATTTCACGGCAGATAATGGTCTGCCACAGAATACGGTGGACCTCGTCCGCCAAACTGCCGACGGCTACATGTGGATCGGAACGTATGCGGGATTGGCGCGATACGACGGAGTAAAGTTCGTCCACTTCAACAAATCGATCACGCCGGCATTCACAATGAACCATGTTACCACTCTCCTCGAAGACAGGAACGGTACGATGTGGATCGGTACCAACGGTGGAGGTGTCGTCCGTTATTCGAGGAACTCATTCACCTCTGTTCCAGCGCTCGAAAGCGGCGGCAAGGAATATATCCGTTCATTCATTTATGACGGGAAATCCGAAATACTTGTCGGTACAGACCGGGCGGGCATTCAAAAAATTGTAGTCGATGACGAAAGCAGCGTTGTACAAGTGACACCGTTCCAAAGCGACGGCTTGCCAAAAAATTATCTTCTCCTGACAATGGTGCGTGATGCGTCCGGTAGGTTGCTGGTTGCCACCGATATCGGTCTCATCGTTATCGATAAGAACCATTCAAAGATACTGACCACAGAAGACGGGCTCCCCCATAACTCGATCACTGCACTCGTCAAGGACAACAACGGTGTCATTTGGATCGGCACGGCAAACGGATTGGTGAAAATGACCGGCGATACATTCCGGCTGTATTCCACAACGGATGGTCTCACGACAAACGCGATACGAACATTGTTTGTCGATAAGGATAATACTCTTTGGATCGGTACGGATGGGGGGGGTATCAACAGATATGTGGGAACAGGGGACGGACGCTCGTTTGATTCGTTCACTGCAGAACATGGGCTCATCAATAATTTCGTCCGGACTATATACCAGGACCGCGAAGGAAATGTTTGGATCGGGACGCGAAACGGATTAAGTCAGATCCATATCCGGAAATTCAAATTACTGGGAAAGAAGGATGGACTCTCCGATTCGTATGTTCGCACTGTCTTTGAGGATTCACACAAGCGATTGTGGATCGGAACGAATGGAAGCGGATTGAACATTATTCAGCATAAAAAAATATCAATTTGGGACAAGAATAAATTTATCCCGAATGGTTTTATTCGCGCATTGTATGAGGATGCACGCGGATGTATCTGGATAGGTACGGACGGCGGCGGCGTCATGAAATATGACGAGTCGAAACGCGGATCGCAGTTCACGGCATACAATACCGCCAACGGGCTGACAGAAAATTACATCCGGGCGATCGGCGAAGGATTCGACAATGAGATCTGGATCGCAACATACGGCGGCGGCATCTCCAGGATACGGGGAGATTCGATTCTGCCTCTGACAACCAAACAGGGACTGGCAAACGACAACGTGCTCTCCATGATACGGGCATCGAAGAATGAAATATGGGTCGGAACGAACGGCGGGGGTATCAACAAGATCACACCGAAAGGAATTGAGACATATAATATCGAAAACGGGCTCTCAAATAATTTTATCCTCACCATGCATATCGATTCTGAGGGGATCATCTGGGCAGGCACAAACGGCGGCGGCATCAACAAAATTGCTGAAGGAAACATTCAGGTCTTTTCAACAATGCACGGCTTGCGGGAAGATGTAACGCTTATGATCCTCGAGGACAATGTCGGATATATGTGGATCGGAGGAAATCAAGGTATTACCCGCGTACGCAAGAAAGATTTTCAGGAGATCACCGACGGAAAAATCGCAAAATTTCCGAAGGTCGATTTCGGGCGTTCCGACGGGCTGCAGAACGCCGAGATCAGCGGCGTTTCAAACCCGTGCATCATCAAAGCGAATGATGGAAAGATCTGGTTCACGACCGTCGGCGGAATTGCATGTGTAGATCCCGATCGCGTGGTGGCACAACAATCGGCTTATCCGATCCGCATCGAGGCGTTGCGGGCTGGCAATGCAACATTGTATCCCGATTCGGTATTGGAATTCCAACCGGGAAATAATTCGATCGAGTTCCATTACACTGCTCTCAGTTTCGTTGCACCGGAACGAATCAGGTTCCGGTACAAATTAGTACCGTTCAATGATGAGTGGATCGATGCGGGAACGCGGCGTACGGCGTATTATACTAACATCCCGCCGGGCACATACACATTCTCTGTGAACACGTCGTCCGACGACGGCGAGTGGAGCGATCATACGGTGAATACATCCGTCGTCC
>JACPGG010000012.1:2390-2804 GCA_016182545.1 Ignavibacteriales bacterium | reverse complement strand
TCCGTCGTCCTTCTGCCGTTCTTTTATCAAACGCCATATTTTATCGGTATCGTTGGATTCGGTTTGATCCTTCTCGGTGCGGGATTATATGCCGTACGAACGGCGAGCGTGCATCGCCACGCAAAGCAACTCAAAGTATTGATCGACGAGCGGACGAAAGATCTTGTCGAGGCAAAGGACAGGATCGAACACCACTTGCAGGAAGTGGAAGTTGCACGCGACGAACTATCGAAGATCAATCTCCGGCTGGACAAGGCAAACAAAGAGAAATCCGATCTGCTCGGTATCCTCTCGCACGATTTTAAGAACAAAGTTGTGAACCTGAACCATTTTGCAAACGCCATCAATATCGGGAGAATTCAGCAAAAGGAAATTCAGGAACATTCGCAATTGATGGAACAGACAACGCAATAC
>JACPGG010000012.1:0-2350 GCA_016182545.1 Ignavibacteriales bacterium | reverse complement strand
ATGGAACAGACAACGCAATACATGCTTCGGTTGATCGAAGATACACTGAGTTCATCCGCATTGGAACAAGGGCAATTGGTCTTTACAAAGACCCCGGTCGATATCGTACAGTTGGTGGAACTTGTGGTGCTCAAGAACCGGATCGGCATGCAGCAAAAATCACAGACTATCGAATTCTCCTCATCGGAAGGAGCCTGTACGGTCAGCGGAAGTGAACGCTGGTTGAATGAAGCGGTCGATAACGTGATCAACAATGCGGGAAAATTTTCACCGCCGAATACCACGATCACCGTCACAGTCAAAGCAGACGATACAAAGGTCAGCATCCGTATCCAGGATCAGGGACCGGGATTGACAGAAGAGGACAAAAAATATCTGTTCCAGCCCTTCAAAAAACTTTCCGCCCAGCCGACGGGTGACGAAATTTCCACCGGATTGGGATTGACGATCGTAAAAAAGATCCTTGAAATGCATGGAGGGTCTGTTACGGCGGAAAGTACTCAGGGTGCAGGCGCCACATTCATTCTGCACCTGCCGCGCGGGTAAGCCGGATCATCACATCAACGTGATACTACTTTCTGCTGAAATGCTGAAAAGTAAAACCGCCGTGCGGTTCTTCCCTGATCAAAACAAAATGTTGATCGAGATATTCTTCCGGCATGGGAAATAATGTATCCCCATCCTCGGCATTGTCAACTCTCGTTAGCACCATTTCATCCGCTCTCCCGATCGTTTGTTCGAAGATCGTTCCGCCGCCGATAACAAACACCCTTTCTTCCGACCGTACAGCATTCATCGCTTCTTCAAGAGAATGATAGTGTTCAACATCCGGCAGCGTCTGCGATGTGACGACGACATTTCTTCTGCCCGGAAGTATTTTTCCGATCGACTCAAAAGTTTTTCTTCCCATCACCACTGTGTTCCCCATCGTCAACTCTTTGAATCGTTTTAAATCTGCGGGAATGTGCCACGGTATGGTCCCCCCGCGTCCGATGACCCGTTTACGGTTGAGGGCGGCGATGATGGTCAGTTTCATTCGGGAATGATCATTTCCAGGGAATGGAAATTCCGAGAAGGTTCAATTTTGCTTCTATGTCGCTCCGTTCGCGGTTACCTTTGATCTCTTGTCCGGCAGCCGGCAACAAACCGAACTCCCGCGCTTTCTCGATTGCGGCGTCTTTGCCACCGGCGTTCAACGATTTAATGATCTCGATTTCAATGTGAGACAAGGCAGATGCATTCACTTTATAATCCAAAAATGCCTGCCAGGCAAACGGAACCCACTTTGCAACGATCTGCTCTCCGATCGTTTTCGCATACATCCGGATCTCGTATTGGGCATGAGGATCCATTCGCAGCCAGAGAAAATGCAGCAGGTTATGAAGATCAACTTTCCAGTATGCTTCGGTATATGTCGAGAGCGGAAGATCTTTTCTTGCCTGCTCACGCGCCATCCCTTCGGTCACTCTCTGTTCATACACCTGACGTGAAAAATTTTGCAGTTCCAATTCCTGGGCAGAAAATTGTTTCCCTTTGTCGCCGTCAAAAAATCCCTCGCTCCCCTGCTTGTTGTCTTTCGATTGCATCCTCCATTCCGTGTGCGGTGTACGTTGCGATGCATCGATAGCGAGAGAATACCGGGTCGAGTATTCGTTCACATTTGCAGTCCTGTGCCGGATCCATTGGCGCCAGCAGTCCATCGGCACCCGCACATGGAATTTTATTTCGCACATTTCAAACGGCGTTGTATGTTGATGACGGAGCAAATACCTGATCAACCCTCTGTCTTCACTCACCTTTTTGGTTCCTTTACCGTACGATACACGTGCGGCTTGCACTATTGATTCGTCCGAACCCATATAATCAACGACACGGATAAAACCGTCATCCAAAACTTTTATCGGTTTGCCAAGGATATCATCGAGTTCTTGTACCAGAGGTCGTGACAGTTTTTCTGCTTGTTGTTCCACTCTATTCGCCTTTGTTTCTTGTTTTTTTGTTTTCAACATACGGGGAATGTTCCTGAAAATCAAGAAATTGCATTCTGTGATATGGACACTTTACTTCCACATTCTGTTTTCAGATATTTGCACGTCCAACAGGGGGAAAGAAAAATTATTTAATATTTTTAGGAGGAAGTATGAACAAAAAATTATTGCTTGCAATCATCGCGGCAATGGGCATCCTTATCACTGGATGCAAAAAGGACGAAGAGGGAAATCTCGTCGTCGATACGGAGAACACGGAATGGTACACGCTGAAACCGGTCGGCACCATCAGCGGTAAAATCGTCGATCGCCACACGGAAAAACCTGTGCAGGGTGCGGTCGTTTCCATCGCGTTCAACGGC
>JACPGG010000189.1 GCA_016182545.1 Ignavibacteriales bacterium | reverse complement strand
AGAGAATGCATTAGTTATAAAAAAAAGAGAAAAAGGATACGCAGACAAATCTCCGAAAGAGATCGCACAGGAAATGTTCTCATACGCCGATGGCGTCACGATGAGTGCAAAAAAAGATGCGATCGTTAATATGGGAGGATTTCTTGCTCTGAATGACGAAAAACTCTCTACACAAGCCCGTAATCTGCTCATTGTCACAGAAGGATTCCCGACATACGGCGGACTTGCCGGACGAGATCTTGAAGCGATTGCTCAAGGTTTGGAAGAAGTGCTGGATGAACATTACCTCACATACAGGCTGAGGTCAGTTGAATATCTTGGAAATAAGTTTACAGAAGCAGGTATCCCCATCATTCAACCACCGGGTGGGCACGCCATTTACATTGATGCAAAACGGATGCTGCCGACAATTCCTCCGAACCAATATCCCGGACAATCAATAGTCTGTGAATTGTACAAACAGGGAGGTATCAGGTCCGTTGAAATAGGGAGTGTTATGTTCGGCAAATATGCTGATGATGGCTCGCTTATTTCACCGTCAATGGAACTCGTGCGACTCGCTATACCTCGCCGGGTGTACACGCAAAGTCATATTGATTATGTCGTTGAGGTTGCAATTGAAGTCTTCAATAATCGAAAAAAATTGCCAGGATATAAAATAATTTATGAAGCACCTCAATTGCGCCACTTTACGGCACGCTTTGCTCCCTGCTGACCACGTTTTCCGAGATGAATATGATTGGAATTGTTTAGATCGATTACCGTTATCGAATCTTTGTCATTTCTCGTTATAATTTATCCGCAGTACTAAGAATTTTCATTGCAAGCCCGTGCAATAATTCGTATTTTGATGCTTGTATGATAGTTTGTCCTGTCTGTGCTCATAACAACGATGATTTTGCGATCAAGTGTTCTTCGTGCGGGAGTTATGTACAGGATCGCATTCCAACACTCGATTTTTTTGCAATGCTATGGATGATGATCGAATCGCCAAAAGCGGCGTTCAAAAAAATCATCCTTGCGGAACATAAAAATTACGTGTTGTTTCTCGGAATGTTCCTCGGTATCGCGAGTGCATTTGCGTTGATCTGGGCGAACAAATCCGGAAATAATTTTGACAATCTATTTCCGGTACTTTTGTTCGGTACATTTCTCGGGTTTGTTATTTGTCTCCCGTTATTTTATGGTTTGGTTTGTCTCATTTTTGGTATTGTGAAAATAATAGGCGGGAAAGGGAATTTCCGGGAGACGTATGGAGTGATCGGATGGTCTCTAGTTCCGATCATGTTCTCAGTGATCTTTATTTTACCATTGGAATTAGCGACACTCGGGCTTTTGACCTTTGCAACAAATCCGAGTGCCTATGAAGTAAAACCTGTTGTAACGGTCGTTTTGCTTGGACTTGACGGTTTATTGATACTTTGGAGCATCGTTCTGGCAGGAATCGGATTATCGATGGCTCACAGGGTACAATACCTGATAAGTTTTTTGATTGCAGCAATAGCGGCGTGCGCAGTGGGATATTCAAGTTTTTTATTGTATTCATCATTTAACATTTAATTACAAGGAAACAATTCACGATGGGAAAAGTTATTCTCACCGTTCAGTACGATGTCAAGAATGACAAACGTAATGACTACCTGGTGACAGTTGAAAAACTGAAATCACATTATTCAACAAACCAGTACGTTTCGTATTCAGTATACGAACAGCGCGGCAAGCAAAATTCCTTTGCGGAGATTTTTCTCGCTCATTCGGAAGTTTCGTACAAAAAATTCGAAGAAAGCGACGACGAAACTGCCGACCAGTTGACAGCCGAACTTCAGGATTATGTTGACGGGAAGACGCGGTACACAACCTATATTGAAACGAAGTAACGACCTATGGCTGTTCGTGATCCTATAGCACTCTTATTAAAAGAGCATGAAGATGCGCTGACAAAGCTGCATCTTCTGAAAAAATCCGCTGCAGATATCAAGAAAAAAGGATATTCGGAAAAGTCTTTCAAGTCATTGCTGAAAGCTGTGGAGTACGTGGACGAGGAAGTGCGCGTACATAACAAACATGAGGAAGATGCTCTTTTTCCTATCGTCGAACGGTACGTTGACGGTCCTACCACATCGTTGCGTGACGACCATATTAAGATGGGTAAGATCTACAAGAAATTGAGCTACAGCATCAAAACAATGAAAGAAAATCCGGATGATAAAACTGCACGGCAGGAGCTTGTGGAATCTGCCGAAGAGATCGTGCAACTTATGGTCAATCACATCCACAAAGAGAATAATATTCTCTTTCCTATGGTGCAGCGTTTCGTTTCTAAGAATGAACTGAGAGAGATCGCCAAAAAATTGCTCTAGCATTGATCTTTTAAAAACAAAATCCCCGATATCAAAAAGATACCGGGGATTTTGTTTCTATCAATGTGCGACTCCCTTTGAAAGTGAGTCTCAGATGTATTTCAATTCCTCTTATCGAATTTCACTTTTGCAGTAATTGTTTCTGTTCCTCGTTGAAATACAACATCTGTTTCATCTCCCGGTTTGAATCCCTCCAGCGAGTACATGAAATCATAGATACTCTTAATTTCATACGTGCCGAGTTTTATAATGATGTCTCCTCCCTTTAATCCCGCTTTTTGTGCCGGACCGTTTTCACGAACATCGGATATCTTGAATCCAACGACCCCTTCCGAGTAATCCGGAACAGTTCCAAGCGTTACTTTGAATCCTCTTCCTGAACCGGACGCCATCACTGGCTGTACTGTTTTCTGGAAATCAGGCCGTGCTGAAGGAGTGTCGACGGACGTTGTAACGTTGACTGCAAATCGAACAATTTTGCCCATTCCTTCATAATTTAATTTGTCGAAATCATCGCTCGGTTTGTGATAATCTTCATGCACCCCCGTGAAGAAGAAGAGGACGGGAATATTCTTCGAATAGAAAGAAGCGTGATCGCTTGGACCAAATCCATCTTTCACCAGTGCCAATGAGAAGAGTGAGTCGGAATTAAGCGAGTTGAGCATTGATTCCCAATTCGTTGATGTGCCTGTACCCTGGATCGTCAACTTGTTATCCTTTAACCGCCCGACCATATCGAGATTCACCATTGTTACCGCTTGTTCGAGAGGAAGGATGGGGGACTTTGTATAATGAGCTGAACCAAGCAATCCCATTTCCTCCCCGGAAAATCCCATGAACACGATGTCTCGCTTCAATACTCCTTTGTAATCACTCAGTTGACGAGCCATTTCAATCATTGCAGATGTGCCCGAAGCATTGTCATCCGCGCCGTTGTGAATTTCATTCTTCGAGGGGGCAAGTGAACCGGAACCATCGCCTCCGTATCCGAGATGATCGAAATGTGCGCCGGCGATCATATGCTCATTCGGAATCGGATTTGCAGCCCTCAAGATCCCGACGACATTTTGAGTTGGCTTTTTGATTTTCTGAACTTCAGTAGAAAGTGTGACGGCTAATTTTTTAAGTTCAAACGAGTTCGGCTTTTTTGATCGTTGAATTTGTGCGGAAAGTGAATCAATGGTAGTTTTATTCGCTTTTAACCAAGCATTCACGACAGACCGCGTTGCATGGATCGTAGCAATGCCGCTTGTGCTGAATGAATTATCATATTTCAATTTAACGAGATTGTCAGCAGAATCCTCCGACGTCGAACTGACAACGATCAGTCCTGCAGCACCTTTTTGCCGGGCATTCATAGCTTTGTAGCGAAGCGCCGTGAATTTTCCGAATTGCGAGTGTGGAGTATCACCCTCAGGAGAACCACGAAGAACAACCGCAATCTTTCCGGTTACATTCACATTTTCATAATCGTCGTACTTCAGATCGGCGGCTGAAATGCCGTAACCTGCAAATACTAACCCCGCAGAAACAGTGGTATCAGACGAAAATCCCAGCGGACGAAAATCCTTATCGATCGCATAAGGAGTTTTCTTTTTATTCTGTTGTAGCACTAATTCATTTTTTAATCCCAGTTGTAATTCTGTCACAACTTCAAAATTCTGGAAATAAGTCCCGTTATCCCCGATCGGTTCAAGTCCGATGTTCTTAAATTGCTCGGCAATATAATTTGCCGCTTCCATATTCCCTTGAAAGCCCGGCTTTCTCCCTTCAAGTTTATCCGAAGCAAGATATGAAGCGTGCTGCTTTAAATAATGTTCTGTGGAATCAACCACCCAGTCGGCAACAAAGATGTTGAACTCTCTGCGCGATGTTGCATTTCGTCCCGAAACGAAGACCAATTGTTTACCGTCAGATGTGAACATCGGGAAACCGTCGAAGCCGGGAGTGTATGTGACACGTTCAAGATTTTTTCCGTCGACATCGATCAAGAAAAGATCAAAGTCGAATCCCTTTGGATTATGGAGATTGCTTGAAAAGATAATCCTTTTGCCATTAGGGGTGAAATAGGGTGCGAAATTGGCTGAACCGTTATTCGTCAATTGCCTTTTTCCTGTTCCGTCCATATTGATAACGAACAAATTCAGACAATCGATTTCCCGTCCGGCGAGAAGAATGCACCGCCGTCATATCCTTTATCGTGCGTCAACCGGCGGACATTCGAACCGTCCGAATTCATGACATACAATTCGAGATCGCCGTCGCGCGATGAAGTGAATACGATTTGTTTGCCGTCCGGCGATATGGTTGCTTCGGCATCATATCCGTCTGATGCAGCGAGTGCTTTCGGTTTAGAACCATCTGCATTGGCAATGTAGATATCGTACGCGTTGAATACACCCCACACGTATCCTTTTGAACGGTCCGGTTCAGGTGGACATTCATCATCATCGTCATGTGTTGATGCGTAGAGGATCTTTTTTCCGTCGGGGAAAAAATATGCGCATGTCGTGCGTCCTTCACCGGTGCTGACAAGTTTCTTGTTCGTACCGTCGATATTCATCGTGAATATTTGATCGCATTTGTACGGTTCGACAGTTGCTTGAAAGATTAACTGTTTGCCGTCACCGGAAAAATACGCCTCGGCGTTCGATCCGCCGGAGGTAATTTGTTTGATGTTTGTTAAATGTCTCTCACGCTGTGCAAAAAGCAACGACGAAAGAACTATCATCGATACAACTATCTTCTTCATTGACTCTCCTAATTATGTTCGGATGTAAGTTACGGATAACAGTTTCTGGATACAAGGTATCTCTGTCATTCAAACGTAAATTATCGTATATTTTTTCTCAGAAAGGTTTTTACCAATTATGGCGCACACATGGATTCACCGTTTCTCAATTTTTACCGCTGTCAGCACTTTTGTCTTAATTTTCATCGGTGGTCTTGTTACGAGCACCGGTTCGGGTTTGTCCGTTCCCGACTGGCCCACCACGTACGGTGAGAACATGTTTACCTATCCGATCGATAAATGGATCGGCGGTATCAAATATGAACATGGCCACCGTTTGTTTGCATCGTTTGTCGGATTCCTGACGATAATTCTTGCTGTGTGGTTAGCTTTGAAAGAAGACCGTCGCTGGGTGAAGATTGCAGGATTTGTTGCGCTCGGATTGGTTATTTTCCAGGGAGTGCTCGGAGGATTGACCGTCTTATTTCTGCTTCCAACTCCGATTTCAGTCGCACATGGTATGCTTGCCCAATCTTTTTTTTGTTTGGTATCTGCGATTGCACTTTTCACATCGGAGTGGTGGAGAAGTGAAATTGTTGTAATCAAAAAAAAGGAAGGATACTTCCTGCAACTGCTAGCATTTGCAGCGACAATTTTCCTTTTCATTCAATTGGGTTTCGGAGCCCTTCTTCGGCATACATATTCGGGAATGGCTGTGCCCGATTTCCCGCTGGCATTCGGACAACTGTTCCCTTCGCTCGATCCTGATTCAATCCTGCAGTATAATCAGGAGTTAATTCGTGATGGAATAAAGTGGCCGGGAGACAGAATGATCGCGCCGTATCAAATTATCATTCATCTTGTACACAGATATTGGGCATTTGTTGTCGCCACAGTAGTCGGATTTGCCGGATTTAAAATTTACAGATCGGTGTTTCTTCCGGATTCGGTCAGAAGAAACGGGAAAATATTGATTGCAGCAGTAGTCATCCAATTCCTGTTGGGAATGTTCACCGTACTTACCCGAAAGGAAGTGATTATCACAACAGCGCACGTTGCACTCGGCGCTTTTACACTGGTCATAAGTGTTATTACACTGCTGCAGTTGATGAGAGTATTTGGTTTCAGGTTTACAAGAATACATTTTTCTGATTGAATGAACGATCCATCAACACTTCTCAACAAAGAAGATATCACTGAGCGTCGGCTCAGCCAGGTGATGCGTGATTTCTGGCTTCTGATGAAGCCGGAACTTACTCTGCTCTCAGTCTTTACGTCGTTATGCAGCGCTTATCTTGCTATTCAGACTCCTGAAGAATCGCAGATTTTGATTTTTCCATTGTTGGCTATCGGTACATTATTTGTCGGCGGCGGTTCCGGCGCATTGAATCAATATTTCGAACGGGAAGAGGATGCTTTAATGAAGCGGACGGAAAAACGTCCTGTGCCGAATCAGCGCCTCAGCCCGACGGAAGCATTGATCTTTGGAATCACCATCGCCTTGACGGGAACAGTCCTTCTGTTCGTGATAAACTGGTTAACTGCACTCCTATCGTTACTCACGTTAGTGACATATGTCTTCCTCTATACACCATTGAAAAAGATTTCAACTCTCTCAACGATCATTGGTGCAATACCCGGCGCTTTACCGACACTCATTGGCTGGGCAGCGATCAGAAATTCATTGTCGGCGGAGTCGTTCAGTCTCTTTGCAATTTTATTTTACTGGCAGATGCCGCACTTTTATTCGATCGGTTGGCTGTACCGCAATGATTATATCAAAGCAGGATTCCGTTTGTTGACGAGTATTGATATGAAAGGGAAGAAAGTCTCTGCCCACATCATCATCAATCAGATAATTCTTGTCATCATCGGTTTGTCCCCCGCTTTTGTAGGGCTTGTTCAAGGAGCGAAAGCGCGTGCACTGTTCTTTTCATCGTTATTTTATCTGCCGATAATCTTTTCCGCAATGATTATTTTTAAGACATGATATGAGCGTTAACGATCTTTCCACACTCAATGCCATTCTCAACTTCACAAGTTTTGTCCTGTTGGTTCTTGGATATCGTCAGATCAAAAAAGGGAACAGACAAAACCACAAACGATTCATGCTTTCTGCGGCATTATGTTCTGTTTTGTTTCTTGCCAGTTATCTCACGTACCACTACTTCGTCGGTTCGGTAAAGTTTCAAGGGGAAGGTTGGAGCCGGCTTTTCTATTTTTCCATTCTCATCTCACACACAATTCTTGCTGTCGTACTCGCCCCAATGGCTATCATAACACTCTATCGCGGACTTAAAGGGAAATTCGATCTTCACAAGAAATTAGCAAAAAAAACATTCCCGATCTGGATCTATGTTTCTGTTACGGGAGTGTTGGTTTATTTGATGCTATATCATATCTTCAAATCATAATTTCTTTACACAAAAAAGAGGAGTGAGATGGCCGCCCACACGACCTGGAAATTCCCCAAAGTTTTTTGGACAGCGAATATCGTCGAACTGTTCGAACGTTCTGCGTACTATGCGATGTTCATTTCCATCACTCTGTATCTATCCCGCGTTGTCGGGTACAATGATATCTGGGCAGCGTGGATCGGGGGTTCTTTTTCAGCAGGAATGTTCTTCCTTCCGCCATTTACCGGTGCACTTGCAGATAAGATTGGCTTCAGGAAGGCGATCATTCTCGCATTCTCACTTCTTTTTGTTGGATATTTTACGTTGGGTCTTTTACCATACAAAGCAACCGTCATACCGGGATTATTTCTTGCAATGATCGGAGGCTCGTTCATCAAATCGATCATTACAGGAACGGTAGCGAAGAATACAAACGAGGAGACTCGAGCACGAGGGTATTCGATCTTTTACGGTATGGTGAATGTCGGTTCGTTTCTTGGAAAAACATTCGCGTATCCAATGCGCTTGCAATGGGGTGTCGAGTCGATCAATTTTTATTCAGCGATTCTTTCGTTGATAGCACTCATTACAGTATACTTCTTCTACAAATCGTCAGCCCAATCTGAAGAAAAGGGAAAATCATTTCAGGAGGTTTGGAATTCTTTTGTTCGAGTCGTTAAAAATCTCCGGTTGGTTACACTGATTCTCATCATTACCGGATTCTGGATCATTCAACAACAGATGTATGCAACGATGCCTAAATATGTGTTGAGATTGGTGGGGGAGGGGGCGGCACCTGAATGGATCTCGAATGTGAATCCGTTCGTTGTTGTGACATGTGTTGTTTTGGTCACGCAATTAATGAGGAAAGCGCGGGCGATCACTTCAATGGCGGTGGGGATGTTCATCATGCCGTTCTCGGCTGTGGCGATGGCGAGCGGTTCCTTAATACAGCAATCGGTCGGCTCCGAACTTTCGATATTCGGTCTCTTCACGGCGCACCCCATTACCGTGATGATGATCGGCGGGATCGTTTTACAGGGACTTGCGGAGTGTTTTATCACGCCGCGGTACTTTGAATTCTTTTCGTTACAAGCTCCAAAAGGGGAAGAGGGATTATATCTCGGATTCGGCCATCTTCATTCATTCCTTGCATCGCTGCTCGGATTTGGATTGTCCGGCTATCTCTTAACGGTGTATTGTCCCGATCCCAAGACACTTGCACCAGAAATGCTTGCGACGGCATACGACAATGCACATTACATTTGGTATTATTTTTCGGTGATTGGATTTGTTGCCGGTGCTGCGTTGATTGTCTACCAGAAGATGGTTTCAAAAGCGGTTAAAAATTGATTTGAGGATGCACTTTATATTCCCATAATAATTTCACTTACTAATTTTGTGAAATTATTCTTTACCAAATTCGCCGTCTCCGTCACTTCATCGTGGGAGAGTTTTTCGCCTGTAATTCCAGTCGCCATGTTGGTGATACAGGAAATTCCCAGAACTTTGATGCCATGATGCACTGCCGTCATCACTTCGGGAACAGTTGACAT
>JACPGG010000194.1 GCA_016182545.1 Ignavibacteriales bacterium | reverse complement strand
CCTGCACCGATTGATGGCAGATGTTGCACGTATTCGTCAATGCATTGTACGTTTGCAGGAACAATTTGGTATCCTGCTGCTGCACCGCTTTTTTCACATCATCCAGCGCCGGAACAATAATCGGCAATGCTGCGGATTCCTTTCTTTCCTTCTGATATTTCTGAATCGCTTCGATGCTTTCTTCAATTTCGTGCAGTTCAAACGCTGCCAATTCCCAATTATTGTTCTTCCCTGCAAACCACAATTTTGCATGGTGTACCTGAACGTTCGACATCAACTCACCAAAGCCGGGCTTATACGAGTTTGCCAGTTGTACGGTCAGGTCGTCTATCTGATTTTGCATTTTTTCGGTGTCAGAACAAGCAATGAAAAAAAATATTGGAATCAACAAAAGTGATATCTGCCTCATTACGCAATCTCCTCTGTTGTGATTGAAATTACCCTAACCAACCGAAAATAATTGAAAAAAACAATACTGCTTACAAAAGTTTTGAGAATTCTACACCTTTTATATCAAGTATCAATAAAAAAGCGGACAATTGTTGTCCGCTTCTCTTCATCAATTACGATTTGAAAGGAGTTAATCGTAATTAAAAACTCTTAATTTAGAACATCATACGAATATTGAACAACAATTTATCCACCAATTTTACCCCACGGTCCTCGGAAAGATTCTTTTCATAATACAGCGTTCCGCGGATATTCTCATTGATGACGTATGTTAGTGCAGGAACGATGCGCTGATATTCCAAAATCGCTTTCCCTGCATAGACACCTGCAGCAATCTTATCATCGGAAGAATAGTTGTCATAATGCAAGCCGCAATGCCATTCTGAAGAAGGCATATATCCTGCTTCAACAGCAATTCCGCTGTACTCAAATGTTGACGCCGGATTTGCTACAAACGCGTAGTTCTTGTCTTCACCGATCACGTACGCTGCTTGAATATCCACTTTATCTTGATACCGAATGTTAATTTGCGGAGAGATTCTTGTGAATTCATTTGTTGCCTGTGCTTTCTGAGCAACTGTTGTTGCAGGAGCAACCGGCTTTTCTTCTCCTGTATTTTTTGAATCTGTCCCCGCATAATAATGGATCGTCGCAGTACTGCCGTCAAAACCTTTTACTAAATTATCTGGGATTCGAACAACAATGCCGCCCCAGTAATTTAAGAATTGATTTACGCTGGCTGCAGCTTTTCCGGGTGAAACTCCTGCGTACACAATACCTAATTCATGATTCGCAAAATATTGCAGTCCGGCACGGGCACTCGACATATCAACGCTGTTTTCTCCAGCACCATTTGCAGACTTTAATAAAAATATTTCTCCCTTCAAATTGGGGAGTTGCGGCAACCTGTTTGGATACGAAGCAAATTCCATCGGAGAAATATTTCCGACTTGTAGATTCGCTAACGAGGTTCCAGCGATATTTGTAAAGTTGAAATAAAACCAGTTGAACTTGAATGAACCTGCAGAATGTTCCAGTTCCGAAAAGAAGGAAATATCACGATAGATATTACCTGCAACAAACATTTGCAGCCAAACCGGACTGCCTAATGTCAGACGTGATTCTTTTGCCGAACCGGAATCTTGTTGAAATGCGTTTGTCTCAAATTGAATTGGTGTCATATTTAAACGGAAACCGAACAAGTTTTCGAGTTTGTCGAGATACACACCGCTGACTGCATATTCATCATCGTACGTGCCGGTTGTTTCATTTTTTTTGTGGGGTGATTCAAGTGTGTATCCTTTTAGCAGGTATTGTTCTCCAACGGCATTCAAACGCGGGAATACGGTATGGCAAGCGTTACATGTCATTCCGGTTTTACGCGCCCATTGTGATGTTGCGTGTGCAGATGAAGAAAGCACGACGGTCAACAAAAAGAGGATGCCGACCATCAGAACTGAAGTGATGCTGCGTTTCATAACAAGATCTCCTTTTTGAGTTGTGGGGAAGCTGCTCTGTTTTTTACAGACAACCCCAATTGCAAAAATATTGCCAGACAAAATGACTGAATATTCTTCAATATTAGGTGTTTCATGAAATGCTTTTGCAGAAATAAGACAGAATTGTTCTGTTTTTCTTATGTTTGCAATTTCAACGATGAATTATTCAGCATCTATAACAGGACAAAATTGTGGAGAAGTCGCCGCACAAGCAACTTAAGTTATCCTTAATTTCAATTAAGGAAACAGAAAGGTTAAACCACTTGGGGAATTGTAATGCGGAATGTACTGCCGGAAGGAGAACTCTCAACACTTAATGATCCATGATGAATGCGGACAGCCCACTGAACAATTGCCAGTCCGAGTCCTGCGCCGCCGGTTTCACGGGATCGATCTTTATCGACCCGATAAAATCGATCGAAGATTTTTTCCTGATCTTCTTTCGGAATACCCGGACCGTTATCAGAAACTTCAATTGTTGCAAATTTCCCTTCATCATTCAATGCACGTATGACGATTATTCCTCCACCAGACGTGTATTTAATTGCATTATCGATAAGATTCAGCAATGCTTGACGGAAAATTATTTTATCAATGGTGACGATGATTCCATCGATTCCTTCTATCTGAAGTTTTTGCTCCTTCTCCTCTGCTAAAACGGTAATCACTTCTGAACTTTCTTTTATGAACTGAAGCAGATCTACATTCTCAATTGATAATGGAACCTTCCCCGAATCTGCTTTGGAAAGCAGTAAGAGGCTATCGACAAGGCGGGTAAGCCGCGCATTCTCTTCCAGCATGCTGCCGATCACTTCGCGATACTGTTCAGCAGGACGACTGTCCTGCAAACCAACTTCACCGACGCTCCGCATAGCGGTCAACGGAGTTCTCAATTCGTGCGAGGCATCCGCTGTAAAGCGTTGCAAACGTTCGAATGAATTCTGAATGCGGTCAAGAAGTTCATTAGTGACAATCGCAAGATTTCCGAGTTCATCATTCGGATTGACAATTGGCAGTCGTTCCTTCAGATTTTCTGTTCCAATCCTTTTTGCATGCACCACCATTCTGTCAATTGGTGCAAGCGCCTGTTTTGCCATAATATATCCCGCCAGCGCTGCAATACCGAAAAACAGTGGGGCGACAATCGTCATAAAAAGGAAATACTCCTTCATTTGGTCGAGGATATGATCTTCATTCATTGATATGCGAACAAGTCGTTGTCTCCCTTCCGAAGGAACGGCGACATAAATCATGCGCCAATGCTCGCCTGTTGGCAGCGTAAGTGAAAGATAATGCGGCTGATGAGATAGGTGGTCACTGCGGGGTTCCGGAAAAATCAACTGCTCATTAAAAGCACTACTGCGATACTCCAAAATCGAATCAGACCAGATTTCAACCAAGCGCTCAAATCGTTTCGGCTCATGCTGCATCTCAAATGTTTTACTTTTAATCTCATAGTTGCTGTAATGCAGCAATTCCTGAACGATCTCCAATTCTTCTTTTAGGTTAAGATCAAGTTGATTGCTGAAATAGAAATAAAGAAAAAGAACTGTCACTATTGTGTACACAAACAGTAACAATGCAAAGACGCCGGTATATTTCAACGCTAATCGGGTGCGAATGTTTTGGGGGGTAAATGTCATTGCGGTTTTGTATCGCTCAATATGAACCCAACGCCGCGTAGCGTATGAAGTAATTTTGCAGCAAAGTGGTCGTCGATTTTTCTTCTCAGGTGTGTAATATGGACGTCGATGACATTGTCCAGCGGTGTCGCACGTACGACTTCTTTCCAAACATCCTTACTGAGCATTTCGCGAGAAATGATTTTATTCTTGTTTTTCAAGAAGTACTCAAGCAATTCAAACTCTCGTACAGTTAATTGAATTACTTGACCGCTGCGAACAACCTTCCGTGACAGTAAATCCATTTCGAGATCACCCAACCTCAAATATGTTTCCTGTTCCGATTTGCCCCGGCGTAAGAGCACACGAATGCGGGCAATTAATTCAGGAAATGCGAATGGCTTCACTAAATAATCGTCCGCACCCGTTTCCAATCCGACCACCTTACTATCCACCGAATCGCGTGCTGTTAAAATAAGGACAGGAGTTTTTACTCCTTTTTGTCGGATCGTTTTGAGAATTTCGATACCGTCCCTCCCCGGAAGATTCAAATCAAGGATAACAAGGTCGAAATTTTTAGAATTTAATTGAAAGAAGCCCTCCTCACCATTGTATGCAATATCAGCCGAGAATCCCTCCCTTTCCAAGCCCTCTTTAATAGCTTTCGCAACTTTTTTTTCATCTTCAATGACAAGAATATTTTTATCCGTATTCACATGTGAAATGTATGAAAGATTTCGTGTGATACCCAACTTAATTTTGATTAAGGAATAAATGCTGCATTCGCAACATGATCCTTAAGTGAATTTAAGGAACTCTTCAGTTGAACCCTCTCACATTTCTCCGCAAATTATTCCGAGCGAAAATATCGCTTTAGTGCTTCCAAATGGAAACAACTTTCGAGATTGCAGTTATAATGCATGCGGTCTGCATGTGCTGTAAACAAACTGAGAGCGATCCCGTGAATTGCACTACGCCGCAGGTATTCCGAACAGTCTTTCCCATCAGTTCTTTCCAGAATTCAAACCTCCACAAGTCATTATACACTGGAAGGAGTATAATTAACATGCTAAAATATTTACGGATCTGCTTGCTGATGATGTGCGTCGTATCGGTACAGATATACGGACAGGTTACACGTCAGCAATGTTATGTTTGTCATTCAAGTACATCGCTCAGCAAAACAATAACGCTGTCCGGCGGAACAACTGAAATCGTTCCATTGTACCTCGATTCGAACAAGTATAACATAAGTCTTCATCGCAATCTGCTTTGCGTACAATGTCATACTGATATTACTCAGTCGAATTTAAACAGCCATACGGGAGCGAACGCGTTGAAGAAAACCTACGGCGGCTGGGCACGCTTTTCTGCGAAGAATGACACAATCACTTCAGGCGCCGAACGTACACGAAACTATTATACTGCTGCTTCCATGTCATGCAACAAGAACGGCTGTCATGCGCAGCACACAGCGTTTGATTCTTCGACGCACCATGTTACATGGAGACAGAAGCAGGCACATGTGCATACCGTCAACGGCGAAAGTGTCGGTGAAGCATACGCGAGTAACGATTGCAATCGATGCCATACTTCGTGCGCAACGTGTCATTTTAAAACAAATCGTGTCCAAAAAATCTCAGGCGATGTGCTTGCTATCTGGGATAGTTTACAATTATTCGGAGATGCAGGTTCATTATCAAAATCCGGCGGATTGACTGAATATGCAATGGATTGGACTGTGAATGTTGAGTCGCACACATTTTACACGGGTGACAGTCTAAAGGCATCAAATTCAGTTTGTCAGTCGTGTCATTTGGGATATTACAAACCACCGATGAACGGATTCCTCTCAGAAGATCCACCGTACCCGAAAGCATGGGGCACCAACATCCGTCGTCATCCACAAACTCAGGAAATGAAATTGAGCCAAGCACATTCTTCAAAAACCTGCGCTCAATGTCACTCCGATGTTCATAAATACCCGGGAAGAAAACACAATTGGCAGGATGAAGGTGATGTGAAATGTCAAACCTGTCACACAATGACGAATCACTATGCACAGCACTCAACAGTGGATTGCATTTCGTGTCACTTTAATGGCTTTGACAGATCGAAAGGACAAAATGCTCATGACGTGTGGCGTTGGTCTGAAGCAAACAATCGTGTGCGTCCTTTGGTAATGAAGTACAATGAAGCGATCAACTGGTATCCGCATAATATCGTAAAGCCGGATGCAAGTACTTCGTGCGCAAATAAATGCCATTACAAAGATAATCTGATCGGCGCTTCGATCATTACGAGCGTTCCGGTTTCAAAGAAGGTACCGCGCAATTTTGCACTTGAACAGAATTTCCCGAATCCGTTCAATCCTTTAACCACGATTCGTTATTCTGTAGCAACAAAGTGCCCGGTACGGATTGCCGTTTATGATATGCTCGGCAAGTATGTGACTACGCTGACTAAAGAGGTTGTCGAGCCGGGAACATATAAAGTTACCTGGAACGGTGTGGATCATACCGGTGCAGCTGTTACGAACGGCGTATATTTGTATCGAATTGAGGCGGATAACTTTGTTGATGCAAGGAAAATGTTATTGTTGAGGTAAGAATAAAATAAGTTCATTAATAAGTGCGACTCACCTTGAACGTGAGTCGCACTTTGCAATCTCAAAAATTCTCGAAGATAAATTTTCCTTTTCTCATCACCTGCACATCATCCATCCAGATATCAAAATTCCGACCGACACAATCGATATGTGTGGTGGAAACCCAATTCTGTCCGGTGTGATCGGCGTACGGATGTCCGAATGCGATATGGATGCCGGGAAATTTCTCATCCTGCAGAATGTGTCCGATGATGTTCTTCAGTGCAATGTTCGTTCCGATCGCAAACTCACCGACACGATTACTGTTCTCATCGGTATGTGTGTAATCGAGAAATTCTTTCAATAATTCTTTGTTGGAACATTCAACAGACTTGATCCTGTTGTCAACCACTTCAATGAACAACGGATGTTTTTGAATATCACCCCACTTCTGACAAAGATAATCTCCGACGACACCATCAACGACAAACATTCCGTTTGTATTGAATGGCGAAGTAAATATTTCGCCGCCGGGTAAATTACCCCATTTGTCAGGTGAGATGATGCCGCTTGTCTTGAGCCATTTCAGACTTGGTGAAAACTCCGCAACAAAATCAGTTCCCGCATCGGTTTTTGTTTTTATGATCTTCGTCGCCCGTGCTTTTTTTACAAGACGCTCGCTGATTCGATCAACTTCCAGAAAATCCGCTCTCATCCCTTCCATCATGATCTGTTTATTGATATTGACCATGTGTCCGTGACGGATCTTGTTCTTGTTCACCACGCTTGTCATTTGAATGCGGGATCCGAGTTCCCCTGTATGTGTGATCGCCGCAAAGATGCTGACCTGTGACTTGGCAAGATCATCGAGGATCACCTGCGGCATATCCTTCAGAGGTCTCTCCGCGTAATCTTCCATCACAAAGACGTGATATTCCGAACCGATCTTTTCAATCTCATGCACCAATGACGCGGCGATCTCGGCACATTCTTTATCGGTAATGATGGTGATTCGCTCGGATGGTTGCAATCGGAGACAATCCTTAACAGCGTTCCGGGCGCCGGGTGTTAATGCTTCATCAAAAGCAATCGAAGTTATTACTGTGTACAAATGTGAATCCTTATTCTTTTTAGAACCAATTTTAATAGTATCCTGCTTCAACGCGTGCCGCCATCAATAGTCATCCTGAGCAAATGAATGATGTTTGCGAATGCGTCGAAGGATGACCCTTCGTCGCGTGCCGATATAAAGCATCGGCACTTGCTCAGGGTGACCATTTATTTTCAATCCAATCCCAGCGCAGTTTCGTCGATAATGAGGTCGACAACTTTGTGGAGATCCCTTGTTTTTTCCCAAACAGCCAATTGACGGTCTGCTCCAGTTCCCATCTTCACTATTTCTTTTACGTACTCAACTTCCTTCCTGCTTCCCAACTCATCGACCACGTCGTCGACAAACTCAAGCAGTTCGTTGATCAGCGATTTCATTTCAACTTCTTTTTGCTTTCCGAAGTCGATCAACTTTCCATGGATGCCGTAGCGCGCCGCACGCCATCTGTTTTCGTTCAACAATCGTGTACGATACATGCGGAATCCAAGATTCTGCTTGAACAGTTTGTACAATTTCACGGTCACTGCCTGCATCAACGCGGCAAGAGAGATCGTTTCATCAACACGCATCGGAATGTCGCAGACTCTCCATTCCAGTGTGTGGAAGTGTGGATGAAGCCGTATATCCCACCAAATCCTTTTCGGATTATCAATGCAGTTTGTCTTCACAAGCAGCTTGATGTACTCTTCAAAATCGGACAAACTCTCAAACGTGTCGGGAATTCCGGTACGGGGAAAGCGTTCAAATATTTTAATCCTGTACGATTTGAATCCGGTATTCTTCCCCATCCAAAAGGGTGAGTTGGTGGAGAGCGCAAAAATGTGCGGGATAAAATACCGTGCCGTGTTCATCACCTGGATCGCAGTCTCGCGGTCGGGCATGCCGACATGCACATGCAGACCGAAGATCAGATTTGCCCGCGCCACCTGCTGCATATCTTCCACGATCATCTTGTACCGTTCATGTTCGGTGATCTTTTGTGCATCCCAAAGCGCGAACGGATGCGTGCCAGCCGCAGCGATTCGGAGACCTTTTTTCTGAGCGAGCTCATCAAGCGTACTGCGCAGTTTCACAACTTCACGG
>JACPGG010000193.1 GCA_016182545.1 Ignavibacteriales bacterium | reverse complement strand
TGAATGCATACGGGAGTGAAAGTGTTTCATAATCCTTGCGACACTCTGCTAATGATATAGTAAAAAGTATCCGCCAATCTTCCTTGATCGGCGTCCCATGTTAAAAAATTTCACATGAGTTGCATTTACAAGTGGAGAATTTATACGATCGATTTTAGATGTTGCTCTCAAAAGTGAAGGGAGTATTTGCACTGTTAAAAAACAGTTAAATTTTAATGATTTTAGCATCTTCTTTTACTTAATAATTTTTTGGTGCAGAATATTTTTTGGTACGCTATTTATGGTATCAAGTCAAGTGCAGTCGTGTATTTGATGGTGCGGTTCAAATCCTAGAAAACGTTTCAAGAAGGGAAACGTTGAAGCATTTCTAAATCAGACTCCGGTGGAATTGATCTGTGAAACGGAGTTCTCGCAGGCAAGGCATTCAGCAGGCTTAGTATAACGAAGTTATTTCGCGTGCAAAAATATTTTTATTGCACTTGTGGAGAAATATGTTTTTTCGCCAAACAGATTGAAATTCCCCTAACCACTTGTAGTCCTGTCTTGCAACGATTGCAAAACAGCTCATTCAGGAGATAGGGGTGCTTTAAAAATAAAATTCAGAAAGGAGGTGAAAAGACATGAGACATCTCAATTTAGAACTCGAGACTCTGGAACAGCGTATCGCTCCCGGCGGTTACGGCGGTGGCGGATATGACAGCGGTTCAAAGAGCAGTGGTTCAAAGAGCAGCGGTTCAAAGAGCCATAGCTCGAAGAGTAAGAGCTCCAAGAGCAAGAGCTCGAAGAGTCATAGCTCGAAGAGTCACAGTTCTCAGAGCGGCTCGAAGAGCTAACATGCTCTCGGGAGCATCGAATGCCGGGGCAATAATGGAATCCGGTACGGTGTTCAATCGCAGTGTAGGAGCTGTTTGCATGTGCGCAGCAGCTCCTGCACATATTTAATATACGTTCCGGGAAGAGAGAAGGCAAATTATTAAATGGTTACGGGTGCACCAAAATTGCGCGGAGATGTAACGGCGAGTCGGCAGCAGAATGCCGGTGATGTAACGTACGTACTGAAAGATCCGCTCTCCGGGAAATTTTTCCGCTGCGGCGAAGCGGAAAAATTCATTGCTGAGCAGTGCGATGGGAAAACTTCCGTCGATGCTATTCTGCGACGTACCAAGGAAAAATTCAACGCACCGCTTTCCGCCGAATTGTTGCAGTCGTTCTTGAACAATCTTGAAAAAAACAATCTGCTCGAGACCGATGAGACGCTGAAGAAAGTGGGGAAAAAGAAAAAAAGGATCAACGGCAACCTGTTGTACCTCAGGTTCGAGGCGTTCGATCCGGATTCTTTTTTTACCCGGATCGGTCCAATTGTAAAACCATTTTTCACCAAACAATTCATTGTTTTTTCTTCTACGACGATTCTTCTTGCTGTGCTCATTCTTTTGAATGATTGGGGTCAGTTTTCGCAGGACCTCTCCCGGCTGTATCAATTTTCTTCCATTCCTCTCTTCATGTTTCTCACATTCATCGTCATCAGCTTGCACGAATGTGCGCATGGATTGACATGCAAATATTTCGGCGGTGAAGTACACGAGATGGGATTTATGCTGATCTATTTTCAACCGGCATTCTATTGCAACGTGAGCGATGCGTGGCTGTTTCCTGAAAAAGCGAAACGACTGTGGGTCAGTTTTGCAGGACCATACTTTGAACTCTTTCTCTGGTCGCTGGCAGTCCTGATGTGGAGCGTAACGGCTGCGGATACTTGGGTCAACCATTTTGCACTGATCGTCATGACCGGGTCGGGAATCAAAACGCTACTGAATTTCAATCCGTTCATCAAATATGACGGCTACTATCTGCTCAGCGATTATTTGCGAATACCGAATTTAAGGAAGAAATCATTCCGCTTTGTAGGTGCGCATATTAAAAAATTTATCGGACTTGAGTACGTTCTTGATGAGTCCGCGACTGCACGTCACCGCATGATATATTTTGTGTACGGCTCCATAGCATCCATCGGTTCATTTTCACTGCTGGCATACGTTACTGTCTCGCTCGGTGATTTTCTCATACAGAACCAGCAGCCGCTTGCGCTTGCTCTTGCAACCACACTGCTCGGTGTGCGCTTTCGTAAAAAATTCCGTCGGCTGTTCGGCGGGAGCAATGCCCTTGATGATGAAGAAGATTTTGGCGATTCAGATCAGCAAACCGAACGCAAAACGTCTTCAACAGAACGGCATTCAAAAGAAAAATCACATTCAAGACCCCGAACATTTGTGGTGAATGAAGAGGGAATCGTGATTGAAGATTCACAACGGCGATCTGAAAAAAAAGAAAAAGAGGAGAAAGAGGGGAAGAAAACTGATTCAAACAAGCGAAAGAAAATCTTGTGGGTTGCTGTCGCTGTGATAGTCATACTACTGTTCTTTGTTCCGGTCGAACTCGGCATTTCAGGACCGTTTACAATATTACCCATTCACAATGCCGATGTCCGCTCGCAGATCGACGGCATTGTAGAAGAAATATATGTTACCGAAGGGGACTTGGTGAAAGAAGGGGATATCATCGCGCGGTTTTCGGTCCGTGAAAATATGAACGAATTGCTAAAAACTGAAGAGCAAATCCGCCAGGCATCTGCAAAACTCCGGATGATGGAAGCAGGTCCCACAAAGGAACAGGTCGCGCTGGCGCAAACGGAAGTTGACAGAGCGGAAGAGCATTTGAAATATTCCCGCCTGCGGCTGCAACGCGATAAAGTGATGCTGGATAAAGATCTTATTTCACAGCGGGAATATGAAAACACACAGGAACTTGCAGTAACCGCGGAAACAGATCTAGCAAGCGCACAGTGGAAACTGACTGTTCTTGTGAAAGGTGCAAGACGCGAAGAGAAAGAAGCGGCGCGGGCTGAAATTGGTGCGCTGCGAACGCAGCACCGGTACTTACAGGAACAGATCACGCGTGCAGAATTGAGAAGTCCCGTAGCAGGTATTGTTGCAACGCCTGCGCGGCAATTGAGCGGAATGCGCCATCAGTCTGTGCAGAAGGGAATGCTGGTAGCGAAAGTCTTCGATTTCAAAAAATTGACCGTGGAGATCGCCGTACCGGAAAAGGAAATTGCCGATGTAAAGATCGGGTACGATGTTGCTCTGAAAGCGCAAGCATATCCGCACGAAACTTTTTTTGGAAAGGTAACGACGATTGCAACATCGGCAACCTCTTCCGGCTCTTCTTCGCCAACACCGCAATCAACGTACGCTGTTCCGTCGGCAGGTACATCGAAGACGATTCTGGTGACAACGGAAATTGACAACAGCGCACAGCTGTTGAAACCCGAAATGACAGGACAGGCAAAAATCTATTGTGGCAAAAGGAGCGTTGCAGAAATAGTGACGCGAAAAATTATTCGTACGATTAAGGTAGATTTTTGGTCATGGTTGTAATCTCGTGAAGCTGTGAATAGAAACATAATCCAATGAAGAGTGTTATGAATACAGAAAAAAATATTTTACCAAGGGATACTTCAATATGGAAACTCTTTTTGAGAACACAGATGCCGAACCGGTTTCCCGTGTATCGACAAACGGCGTAACGAAAGAATCTTACGATGAAAACCTCTATCTCATCGGACGACCGACGTTGAAGCAATTTCTCCGCTTTGTGCGAAGTCATGCGGTGAATGCTCCCGCGGAAGGTGAGTTGGTTAAAGAATGGCAGGAAGCCAATGCGCATCTTCAAGCACTGCAAAAAGAAGAGGGAGGGATCGCAGATAATCCTCACATCGCCAAATTGGATATTCGCAAACATGAACATCTGTTAAGTGAATTTTTTAAAGATCCGTTGATACAAAACGGCTTTAATACCGTCCCCACAGATGTTGCGATCGTCGAACTCGACCGGCTCATTGTGTATCAGCACCATATAGATTTGACATACGTGCGGGAATTGGAAAAGAAATTGGGTCCCGCGCCCAATGAAGAACAAATTTTTAGAACCTGTCTCCTTCACGACCATCCACAGCCGCAGGTGAAATGGTCGCGCGTGCATCACAATACTTGGGTGTTCATGTCTCCTTCAAACGATATGCGGTATCTCAGCACATTGAAATTGCACCCCGGCAACATTAAAGATTATCCGTTATCCGGTACACTCGCGGGTGCTGTCGGACTTGCAGTCGGTTTCGGTTCAAATTTCCTGAATGCAGTCTATGCTGAAAATCGATTGATACTCAACAATGGCAGCCATCGCGCATACGCATTGCGCAAGATCGGTGTTACGCATGTGCCTTGCATCATCCAGCATGTCAACTCGCGCGATCAGTTGGATGTTGTTGCTGCATCCGATGTTACCGGTACACCTGACTATTACCTGAGACATCCGCGTCCTTCTTTGTTGAAAGATTATTTTGATCCACGTTTGCATAAAGTATTTCAGGTGAAACGTCTGGTGAAACAAATCGTGGTCAAGTTTGAAATTGATGACGGGTATGTTCCCGCGTTATAAAATATTTTAGCCGTGTGAATGCTGAGAAAGGTCATCCGATGAGTCGTAATGCAGATACGACGGACTTTGAACATTTATCAAAGAGAATCAAGAAGCTCTTCCTGCGTTCTTTGCTGGATGCGTCGAAGGATGACTGAATAAATTTTTGTTGAGCCTCGCTCAGCATGACTAATTTTTTTTTGCGTAACGTGAGTTTTAATCATTATTGGAGGATATGATATG